>JAOTYS010000382.1 GCA_029861795.1 Gammaproteobacteria bacterium
ACTATTTGCCAGAAAAGAAACGGATGGCATCAATGATCTGTACTGGCAGAGTGCTATCTGGATCACCCTCATCACCTTTCCGGTGTTCGCTGTATGTCTTTTCCTGTCTGAGCAAGTTACGGTATTGCTCTTCGGTACACGCTACTCAGAGGCGGCGATTCTACTAGCCATATTGTCAATCGGAACTTTCTTCAACGCGGCCCTTGGCTTGAACGCTTATACCCTTCAAGTCTTCGCCAAAGTGCGTTTCATTACTTGGATGAACATAGTAGCAGCAATAACCGCACTGACTCTTTATTTGTGGCTTATCCCACTCTATGGCGCGCTTGGAGCGGCCATTGCCACGACCGGCGCGGTTGTCGTCCACAATCTCCTCATTCACTCCGGTCTGCTACTGGGAACAGGCGTAGATGTATTTAACTTGCGCTACCTAAAGGTATATGGAACTGTATTGATTAGCATACTTGGTCTACTCTTGGTAAATACTATTTATACACCTCCGACGTTTATTACGATCGTCCTGCTAACATTAGTGTCTTTGCTATTGTTCATAGTTAATCGAAATGTTTTAAGTATTGGTAGCACATTTCCCGAAATATCACGTGTGCCAGTACTTCGGAGACTTTTAGGTGTTCAAAGCAATATATGATGTTCCGCTTTATTGCATCGATGTATAGTAATTTGACATTTACAGTTTTCAGTTCATTGAATAATTGATCCGTACAAATGAAGCCGAGGGTTAAAGACATCGACAGGTCTGAGGGCCTAGACATAAGGGCGCCAACCCTTTCAGCGGAGCAACACATTCCGAACCTACACTTGCCCTGGGAAGAGCAAGGCATAAAGTCGAGATTCTTATTTAAGTCTCTTGCCGCTGTCATGACAGCGTCTTTGAGACCGAAGAGAGGATTCATAGATCATTTGGGATCCATCATTAACCCCCGAACATCTAACTACGACAGAATCGGTGCACTCATAAACTCGATCGATACTGTTTTACCTGGAACCGCAAAAAACCTCTCAAATCTCCTTTATCGCTCGGGTCGTCTTCCGGTTCAGGTAGACAACATAAAACTATACACTTACGGAACGGCGGCGATGGTCTTTTTAGTGGAGACCGTGCAGGGACGCAGTGTCGTCAAGATATATAAGAAATCTCTGGGGAACGACCTAGACGGTCTCATGAAAGTCGCGGATTTTTACAAGAAAAAATACGAACTCGCGAAGTCCTGGTACGACGCACCTGGTCTCGTACCACCAACCCACTTCGTCATCATGCCAAGCCCCGTACTTGGATCTCCCGCTGCGGCGTGCATACAAAGTTATATCGAAGGAGAGAAAAAGGATTTTCTCAATGACTTCACCGATATGGAGTTAGTCAATCTGATAAGGCAAGACGATGCTTTACGGAAGCAGTTCATCTGTTTTGCGAAACAGACTATTCACATGTACTGCGATAATGAGTTGTGTATAGATTTACTTGGAGAAGGGAATCTTATTCTGGCAAAGAACGATGATCTTGTTACCCTGAATCTAATCGATTATGGAATTGCCCCTGCTAGTCTATGGAAGAGCCGTTCCGCCGAAAGTTATTCGAAGATCGACGCCTACGTCTCTAGACTCGGAACACTGTTGCAGAAGATCTCCGGGGTTCGAGGGAACGAGATCCTGGAATAATGCGATTGGTTTCATGCCGAACCCGATCATGATCCATTTAAATGATTCCTCTCGGAGATTTTCCGGCGCTGGAATAGGGGAACATAAGTCTATGAGAAAGGCGCTTGTGTTGTGGTTTACCGGTCTGTCGGGGTCGGGGAAAACAACAATCGCTAACAGACTTTGTAATGCACTAGAGGAACATCACAAAAAAGTTCTCGTTTTGGATGGCGATGCAATCAGGAGCACTGTTCATAACCATCTTCGATTCACACCCGAAGACATCAAAAGAAACAATGAACTAATCGCAAGACTATGCGTAAAACATCAAACGCAGTACGACGTCATAATTGTTCCAATAATATCTCCATTTATTGAATCCCGACGAAACGCGAGGCAAATAGTTGGGGGCGGATTTGTTGAAGTTCATGTAAAAGCTTCTTTGAAGACAGTAATGGAACGGGATGTCAAAGGCCTCTATAAAAGGGCAATATCAGGCGAAATTCCCAACTTCATAGGCGTTGATCCAAGTGTGCCTTACGAGCCACCTCATAGTCCGGATGTAATAGTAGAGACGGAAAAGGAGGATATTCCTGAGGTCACGAAACGCCTGTTGGAATACGTCATGGACGAGCTGCCAACAGTTACCCCGGGGCAATAGGGGTTGGCTGGTGGGGATTTCTTTTCAAGGGACAGATCCGTATAATTCCCATGGTATCCAGACTCCGTGGGGGGAGTCGCGATTGGTCTATCCGTTGGTAAATCGGACAACTCAACGCGAGGTAAGGCGGCTTCGCTGATTGGGTTTCCCGAGCGCGGTGCGTTGGGGGATAAGTTTTGTTTCCGATGCAAGCAGTAGCTTCCATGGTTGGCTTATCTATGTGTTGTCGTGGAAGTTCTAGTGATGTTTGTGTATCACAATGGACTGCGGCTTGCCGCCTTATGGATAGGTAATTAGAGACGATATATCACGTCTAGCTTTGATGGCACTTCCGTTCCGATTTTGATTTGTAGGAGGGTAGCATGGAACTACGTCAACCCATCATGATTGTGTGTGCGGGTCGTAGCGGCTCTACGATGTACTACCGCCTCATTGCGCGCCACAGGGATGTAGGTTGGTTATCCACATGGAACGACACAGTCCCGTCACAAGTGTGGCTCACCTTGTTCTCGAATCTCTATGGAACGAGAACCTTCGACAAAGTAAAGCACTCTTATGTCTTCCCTAAACCCTTCAGCACTTACCGGTTCTGGGAGCGCTATCTGCCCGGTATCGCTCGTCACGACCGCCCATTAGTCCCAGAGGATGTTCCAGACGAGTCTATCGAACCTCTGCGTCGTACCATTACCAAGGTACTTCAATATCAGGGAAAGACGCGGTTCCTGATGAAGGTTACCGGCTGGGCACGCATGGCCTTTTTCGATCGAATCTTCCCCGGCATGGTCTTTATTCATCTCAAACGCGAGCCGATCGCGATCGTGAGTTCCTGGCTCAAGGCCGGCTGGCTAAACGTCACTGGTGATCTAGACAGCGAGAATTGGGACTGGGGAGAAGTGCCGGACGAATACCGCGAGATCTGGCGTGACCTCGGACGCGGTGGCGTGCTTTCCGCTGCGGTGAAGACTCAACTCGACATCGACGACATTCGCCGCAACGTTGCCCAGTTTCCGGGGCGCTGCTATGAATTGAACTATGAAGATCTGGTAGTGGAACCAATAGAGTACATGCGGGAGACACTGGAATTCTGCGGTCTAGATTGGAGTCAGGACTTTGAAGACGTGATCAACAGCGCAGGAATTCGCGACTACAGCGATAGATGGAAACAACAATTGCCAAGTGAGGATGCGGATCGTATTCTGGCTTTCTTCGAGCGGGTAGCCGCCTTAAAGGCTCCAGTGAAGTCCAAGATCAGGCGTCCTTCTTACATCAAGGACTCAACAGAAAGCGTATCGCTACCTCAGTATTGAGCCAACCAGAGGAATAAACGACAGCTGATGAACCAGAGAAAAACCAAGGTCATTGTAACCCTTGGACCAGCAACTGCCGATGAACGCGCTCTGCGACGAATCAAGGAGAAAGGCGTTGATTTCGTGCGTATCAACATGTCTCACTCCAGCATCGCCGATCTAGAGCGTGCCGTGAGAATGGCCAAAGAGGTCGGCGTTCCTTTCATCATCGATACCGAAGGATCACAGGTCAGGACGGGGGACCTAGAGGAATCCACTATTTATTTCAAGGAAAACACGAATGTAATAGTCTGGAACAAACCAGTAACAGGAAACAGAAACCAGTTGTGCTTGCGGCCGGGATCTGTACTTGGACAGCTCGACGAGGGCGACCTGATCCACATCGATTTCGACACGCTTATTCTGCGCGTGTCCGACACCACCACCCTGTCCGAGGGATATATTGCTACGAAAGTCATCACCGGTGGTTTTGTAGGCGAAAACAAGGCGGTGGTCATCGACCCTGTTATGCAAAAAAAAATCGATCTACCCGCACTGTCAGAAAAGGATTTTCACTCTATAGAAGTAGGCCTGCGAGAGAATGTTGAGTACATCGCGGTTTCTTTCGTTCGCTCCGGTGCCGCTGTCGATGAAGCTAGACGGGCCACCAAAAACGCAATGCGGATAGTCTCCAAGATCGAATGCATAGACGCCCTTGAGAACATCGATGAAATAATTCAGAAATCGGATTTTCTGTTGATCGATAGGGGCGATCTCAGCAAGGAAATCCCTATCGAACGGATACCCTTTACGCAGAAAATCATCATTGAGAAGGCGCGCCGACAAAACACTGAGGTATTTGTCGCTACCAATCTATTAGAAACTATGGTTGAGCAGCGGAAGCCGACCCGTGCGGAGGTCCAGGATGTCATCAACACTCTGCTAGACGGCGCCGCTGGACTCACGCTGGCGTCGGAAACAGCCATCGGCAAGCATGCCATGGAATGCATCAACATGTTGAATCGATTGATCAGCCATGCCGAATCCGTCGTTGCCCCGGGCAAAACCCGCC
>JAOTYS010000383.1 GCA_029861795.1 Gammaproteobacteria bacterium
CCCTTCCACCTTTGCGGCAACTGCTTCGGTGGGGTCATCGCCTTTGAGATGGCGCGGCAGCTGCGCAAGCTTGGCCACGACGTAGGACTGTTGGCCTTGATCGACACAGAGTTTCCCGTCGGCTTGCTGCGCCGCACACTGCTCAAGATAACCAATCCCCAACACTGGCACTGGATAGCGCAATTGCCGGTGCGCCAACAACCCGGGTATTTAGCAACTCGACTCAGTTCGTTGATCCGGGATAGCGCTTCCGACTTACGGCGATCCCTCACGTGGAATCGGCGACTAACCGGGGGCGAGCAGCCGTTGCCGACAACGCTCGACCAAAGTGCTGTCTTCGACTGGAACAGGACGGCCTTCATTGCCCACAAGCCCGTGGTCTACGATGGCACCATGGTGCTGTTTTGCGTCGGTCCGCCGCACGACCAGCGCGGTTGGCTCGGTTTGGCTAAACAAGGCAGCCGCCTCATCGAGCTGCCGCTGGGCGACGGGCTTGATGCAATGCCGCATTTGACCTCACCTCCCTACGTCACGCTGCTGGCCCAACACTTGACGCGGCTGATTGAAGAGATTGGATAGTAGGTCGGCAACCTGCCAAAAGGGGGAGGAGATGTAGTGGTCAAGCGATTCGTAGTGCGCCCCGCCCGCTTCACCACCGGCGCTTACCCAAGAGTTAAGGCCGTGATTGGCGGCAATTGATTCATCGGTATGCCGCCAGCTTTTAGCTGGGACGAGTGAGAAGGTTA
The DNA here is from genome assembly GCA_029861795.1 of Gammaproteobacteria bacterium. The sequence goes on from JAOTYS010000383.1 coordinate 747, forward strand.
GCTTGCGCCTTTAGCGACCTTCTTTCCAGTTCCTGCTTTTTTCTCGGCGCGCTTTGCAGGCTTGCGCTTGGCAGCGCCAACTTTACCGCCGGCCGCGATGCTCGCTTTCAAGGCCTCCATCATGTCGATGATCTTGTGCTCGGGTTCTTCGGTCGGTGTCACCGTAATATCTTCGCCGTCGACCTTACGCTGGATCAATTCCATGGTGCGCTCGCGCACTTCGTCCTTATAGTTCTCGGGATGGAATTCGTCTGATGCGGCCTGTTCCACCAGCTGAACCGCTAGCTGTAACTCCTCTTGCTTGACCGTAGCGTCCTCCAGCGGTACTTCGGAGAATTTGCGGATCTCATCGGCGTAACGAAGCTGCTCCATTACCAGCCCGTCTTCCATCGGCCGAACCATGACCAAGTACTGTTTACCCCGAGCCGAGTACTTCGCCAACGCCGCGCGACCCGTCTTCCTCAACGCCTGGGCCAACAAGCGATAGGCGCGGGCACCACCTTTATCGTGGCCAAGGAAATACACCTTATCCAGATAAATGCGGTCGATTTGATCCAACGGCACAAATTCCGCGATATCGATGGTGTGGGTCGCTTGCTCTTCGATGGCCTTCAGCTCTTCTTCAGAGAACAACACATACTGGCCTTTAGCGAACTCATACCCCTTGACGATCTCGTCCTTAGGCACCAGATCACCGCTCTTGGCGGAAATCATTTGTTGCTTCAGACGCGACCCATCTTTCTTATGGATCTGATTAAATCTGATAGTCTGAGACGACTCAGAAGACGAATACAATTTAACTGGAATGGACACCAATCCAAAGGAAACAGTCGCGGATGCTAGCGCTCGCATAGCCATATTATTCACCGAGAATTCTAAAAGCGTTCTCTAATCCTTTGATAATATACTGAAAATTCCCATGGCCGCAAGGAAAAACGAGCAACTCAGCGCATATCGTGCAAAGCGTTCGGCCGATCGCACGCCGGAACCCTTCGGCGGATTGCCTAGCACCGCAGGCCAGTCATTCGTGGTCCAGCACCACGCGGCGCGGGCGCTACACTACGATTTCCGCCTAGAGTTGGAAGGTGTTTTATGCTCCTGGGCGGTACCCAAGGGCCCATCACCTAACCCTGCCGATAAACGTCTGGCCGTACATGTGGAGGACCATCCGCTGGAGTATGCCAACTTTGAGGGGGTGATTCCGGAAGGTAACTATGGCGCAGGCGCAGTGATCTTATGGGATCGCGGTACCTGGGTGCCGCTGGCAGACCCAATCGAAGGTATAGAGAAAGGAAAACTCCTTTTTGAGCTGAGAGGCTACAAGCTCCGCGGTAAATGGACCCTGGTCAAAACCAAACGCGGTCCCAAAGACTGGCTTCTTATCAAAGAACGCGACGGCTATGTGTCCGAACACGGCACAGACGGATACCCTGCAGATTCAATTTTATCTGGCCAGACGGTCAGCGAGCTTAAGCAAGGCAAAGACCTCGCAAAAGCAATTCGTCAGAAACTAAAGAAAGCGGATGCGCCGAATAACCACATTTTGGGAAAAGACATTGAGGTAACGCTTGCGCAAACGGGCGAACCATTCAGCAAGGCGGGTTGGCTGTTTGAGATCAAATACGACGGCTATCGCCTGATAGTCGATCGCGAAAATGCGATGGTCAAGCTCTATTCACGCAACGGTCACGACTTAAGCGCGACCTTTCCTGAAATTGTCGATGTGGTCAAAGCGCTACCCTTTAATCATGTGATCTTGGATGGTGAAGCGGTGGTACACGATGAGCACGGTATTCCCAGTTTTAGTCGATTACAAAAACGGGGTCGTCTGACCCGCAAGTTCGACATCCAGCGCGCCACCGTGGAGTTTCCCGCCACACTGTATGCCTTTGACCTTCTCGCGTTCGAGGATTTTGACCTGCGTCCCCTACCGCTCAAAACACGCAAGGCAATTTTGAAAGACGTGCTTCCTACCGTGGGGCCGGTGCGTTATTCAGACCATATAGAAGAACAAGGCGAGGCAATGTACGCACAAGTCCACCAACTAGGACTCGAGGGTATGGTCGCCAAAAAAGTGGACTCGCCGTATATCAGTGGACGCTCATCACAATGGCTCAAGATTCGAATAGAGCACAGCGATGACTTCGTCATCGCTGGATACACCGATCCCAAAGGTTCACAGCCGGGCTTCGGCGCGCTATTGCTCGGGCAGTACGACGGTGAAAATCTCGTCTATGTCGGTCGAGTCGGTACTGGTTTCAAGAATAATGATTTGAGGCAGATCAAAGGACAGTTGGACACGCTGTCTGAGACACCCGCACCAAGAAATGCCCCAGATGAAAAAGCTATGCACTGGCTTCAGCCAAATCTGGTTTGTGAAGTGAAATTTAAAGAGGTCACACCCGACGGTGTACTGCGCGCGCCGGTGTTTTTGCGCCTAAGAGAAGACAAGGACGCCACCCAGTGCACATGGAAATGGGGTCATGAGGAGCTACCGGAACAGACGCCCGAGGCCACCATAACACCGGACGAGAAAACCGTTCACTTCACTAATTTGGACAAAGTGTTCTGGCCCGAAGAGGGTTACACCAAGGGCGATCTCATCGATTACTACCGGTCGATCTCCCCCTGGCTATTACCCTATTTAAAGGAGCGCCCCGTCGTGCTGACGCGTTATCCAGACGGCATAGACGGAAAGTCATTTTTTCAAAAAGACGCCCCCGACTATGCACCAGAATGGATACGTCGAGAACGCATGTGGAGCGAGCACGCAGAGCGCGAAGTACGTTACTTCATTGTGGACGACTTGGAATCGCTGCTGTACATCATCAACATGGGCACCATACCGCTACACATCTGGTCAAGCAGATTAGACTCGCTCGAGCGCCCCGACTGGTGCATCTTAGATCTTGATCCAAAAGATGCGCCCTTCAAACATGTCGTCAACATTGCGAACGCGATCCGAACCTTATGCGAAGAAATTGAACTTCCCTCTTTGGTGAAGACCAGTGGCTCCACAGGCATACACGTACTCATTCCGTTAGGGGCACAGTACACCTACGAGCAATCACGCACCCTGGGAGAGCTGCTTGCCCGCGTCATCATCACCAAACTTCCCGATATCGCCACCGTGGTTCGCTCACCTGCAAGGCGCGAAGGAAAGGTTTACATCGACTATATCCAAAACGGACATGGCAGACTCATCGTCGCACCGTTCAGTGTGCGCCCGCTCCCTGGCGCCCCGGTCTCAATGCCGCTTAAGTGGAAAGAGGTGACATCGCGGTTACGCAATAGTCGTTTCACTATTAAGAATGCAGCAAAACGGATGCGAACCCTTAAAGAGGATCCGCTCATAGATGTAATGAGCCAGCGTGCGGATCTGAACGCGGCGCTTGGTCTGCTCTCAAAAAAGTTTTAATAGCTGGTGGCACCCAGGCTAGTTCAGCACTCGCCAATAGGAGGATAAGTGTCTAACGAATACATCGTTGTCGAAGGCGCGCGACAGAATAATCTGAAGGACTTGAGCCTTGAGCTGCCTTTGGGTGAGCTGATCGTGATTACCGGCGTTAGCGGCTCGGGCAAATCCTCTCTTGCCTTCGACACCATCTATTCCGAGGGTCAACGGCGTTATGTAGAGACGTTTTCCACCTACGCGCGACAGTTCCTCGATCGCATGGATAAGCCCCAGGTCGATCGAATAGACGGCATCCCGCCCGCCATCGCCATCGATCAGACCAACCCGGTGCGCACTTCACGCTCTACCGTGGGCACCATGACCGAGCTCAACGACCACATCAAATTATTGTTCGCCCGTGCCGCCGAGTTGTACTGCAGTGGTTGTGGTCAAGTGGTGCAACGTGACACACCGGTGAGCATGGTTCAGAAGCTGCTCACGACGGGCAAAGACTCCTACGACACACTGTCGC
>JAOTYS010000385.1 GCA_029861795.1 Gammaproteobacteria bacterium
CCCCGCGGGACCGGCACCAATGATGACATGCTGCATGAACGTTACTCCCGTTAGATCTTAAGGCGCGGGACAGTCCGGGGACTATTCCTGCACAGGGTCAATGAAGCATTGTGGCAGACGACTTGTTTAAAGACCCAGTCGCTGTCGAGTCTGCGTAGTGAGTTCGCCATCAGGTGTCCATCCGCGTAGCTCGTAGTATTCTGGCAGCATTTGATCGAGGTTATTGACCATGCCTTTGGCCGGACCGGATTTCGCCGCTTCTTTCAATAAGCGCTCGGGAAGTTTGTCCTCGCTACCGGAGATGCCGGCCCTCAGATTAAAATCACGCTCCAGATTCCAAATCCGTTCACCGACTTCTTGAAGTGTCTCCGGAGTCCAACTGCCTTGACAGGCCGCATCGATCTGCGGTGCGATGTCGTCCAGCGTCCATGCAAAAGTGGTGAACACGCACAGCCCACTGGAATCGACCGCGGCGGTGGCATCTTGGAAGGCCTTTACCAGGGCAGGCTTGCCTTCAGTCACATGGGGATCAGTCTTCTCCGGTACCCCGAGAATTTCTGAGGCGACCGTGTACCCTCGCAGGTGGCACGCGCCCCGATTTGACGTGGCGTAAGCCAGACCCATACCTTGTATGCCGCGTGGGTCATAAGCTGGGAATTCCTGACCCTTAACAGTCATGGACAGCTCAGGATGACCATATTTCTCGCACAGGCGTTTCGACCCCAATCCTAGATCTTTACCAAAACCTTCTCCGATTGCAGTGAGCTCGGCCGCCCGTGTGAGCGCCTCGGCGGAGCCAAATTTCATCTCGATGCCACCAGTTTCTTTATCAGTGATGGAGCCGATGTCGTAGAGCTCCATTGCTGCCGCCACGGTAGCGCCGAACGAAATGGGATCGATCCCATCTTCGTTGCACAAAAAGTTAGCGTACGTGAGGGCATCGATATCATTTACCCCCGTGTCCGAACCCAATGCCCAGGCGGCCTCGTATTCCAATCCCCCGGACGCGCCCCAATACTCCGGCTTGTTCTGAATGGTGTAATGATTTTTATCGATGGTGGAGATGCGCCCACAGGCAATGGTGCACGCAAAACAGGCGGCGTTGGTCGTCAAGTTGGGCTTACCATCGCTTTTTCGTGGCTCGGCCATCGCCTCCGCTGATATGTCTTTGGCCCCGTCAAACTGGGATTCACGCATATTGCGAGTTGGCATTGCGCCGACTTCATTGATGACATTCATCAAAACTTGAGTACCGTAGGTCGGCAGCCCTTGACCTGTTACGGCATTTTCCGCCAGCACCTTCTTGCCCTGCTCGGTGGCCTGCATAAAGCGTATCGGGTCCTTGACGTTGCCTACACCCTTGGTGCCTCGACATACCAAGGCTTTCAGATTCTTCGACGCCATCACCGTGCCCACGCCAGAACGGCCGGCTGCCCGATGCAGATCGTTGATGATCGCCGCATAAAGGTTGCCCTGCTCCGCCGCCCGACCCACACAGGCGATGCGAATCAGTGGATCCTGGTGCTTTTTGTGTAACAGCTTATCGGTCTCCCACACCGACTTACCCCACAATTCATCGGCCGGCAGTAACTGTGCATCGTCGTTGTGAACGCACAGATACACCGGTTTAGGCGATTTGCCCTCGAAGATGATCATGTCCCAACCCGCTGCCTTCATCTCTGCGCCGATGAAACCGCCGGAGTTTGAGCAAGCGATTGCACCGGTTAGTGGGCTCTTGGTGATCACCGAGTAACGCCCACCGGTTGACGCCATGGTTCCAGTCAGCGGCCCAGTTGCCATGATGAGCTTATTGTCAGGCGACAGCGCACCCACTTTCGGATCAATCTCCTCGAATAAATACTTGCTGGCGAGTCCGCGCTGTCCCATGTACTGCTGGGCCCACTCGAGGTTCAAGGGTTCATCGCTAATCGAGCCGTTTGTCAAATTGACTCGCAATACTTTTTGGGTCCAGGTCATTGCAATATCCTCCGGCTAAGCTTGTGCTCGCTCGAAATGTTGAACTTCCTTCTCCTGCGGCATATTCGTTCGGGCAGCAATATCGGGACTGCGTTGGGCCCAGGCACGCATTCTTTCCATACCTGAGTTGTCGATGTCCACGTAAGAAATGGCGCCGGTAGGACAAGCCTTCGCACACCATGGATCGCCGCCGCACAAATCACACTTAATCACTTTTCCACTATCATGGTCGTAGTTCACCGTGCCAAACGGACAGGCTATGGTGCACACCTTGCATCCCACACACACATCTTCCAATACCTCTTTTGCCCCTGTTTCAGCGTTGACCACGATTGCCTCCACGGGACAGGCGTGCATGCACCATGCCTCTTCGCATTGGGTGCAGGTGTAGGGAGCGAACCGGCCTTCATCATGAAAAGTGAATACTTTGATCCTCGATTTTGAAGGATTAAATACTCCTACGTTCTCATAGGAACATGCCATCTCACATTGCAGGCACCCGGTGCACTTTTCGGGTTCAAGTTGTAGCGCTCTAAGCATGGGCAGGTCTCCTCCGGTCTGCTGTGCTTGGTGGCAAACGCGCGGGCAAGCTGTTATCCACGGCGCGCCGACTCCCACCACTTGCCTCTAAGGCCGAACGCCCTAGGGAAGAAGTTCCAAAGGATATACCATATCCGATTCTCCACCAATGGGACAATGGATTGTGCCCAACCGCGGTGTAAATCTGATGGTTGACACTCCACTTCGGGAGGCGCCCCCGCCGGGCAGGGCAGCGCCATCTGACGCAACGCCCGTGTGTTAACCCCTTCCGCCCGGCATCTCAAGCCTGGGAGTGAGGCCCGGGGCTAATCTCGCCCGCCAGCAACCGGCGGGAAAACGGCCAGTACCTCGTGCTCTTTTAGCACCCTAGTGTTGCGCTCGTCTGGAGACACATAAAATCCGTCGATGAGCACTAGATGAGCGAGCTCTCGCGGCACCTTATAGTGGGAAATAACCCAAGCAGGTGTGGCGTCCGCAGGCACGTCGATCTCGATCTGGTTGTCCAGCGCACCGGCCGGCAGGAATTCACTAAGGGACGCAAATAACTTGAAGCTGATCTTCATAGTGCTTGCTGTGACTCCCAGGCGACTAAAACGTCCACAGGAGCGATGGTTGTGACCGGGTCAGCCCAAGGCTGAAAGTATCCGTTCACGGATCTCGTCAACACTGCCCCTACCATCGATCTGAATGTATTCGGGGGCGTCAACATCCCCGTTGGCGCCCCAATCAGCCAGGTAGCGCACCAAAGGCTCGGTCTGTGTATGATAAACTTGCAACCGTTTGCGTACGGTTTCCTCCTCGTCGTCTTCCCTTTGAACCAGCTCCTCACCCGTTAAATCGTCTTTCCCCTGAGTTTTTGGCGGGTTAAAAAGCACGTGATAGGTTCGGCCAGACTGCAAATGAACACGACGACCACTCATGCGTTTGACGATCTCTTCATCGACTACAGATAGTTCCACCACATAATCTACTCCTATGCCGTCTTCGCGCATGGCCTCTGCCTGGGCTAAGGTGCGAGGAAACCCATCTAGTAGGTAACCGCTGGCACAATCATCCTGCGCGATGCGCTCGCGGATAAGACCGCGAATGATCTCATCTGAAACTAACTGACCCGCGTCCACCACTTGTTTCGCCTTAAGTCCCAACTGTGTGCCAGCCTTAATCGCGCTGCGCAACATGTCCCCCGTTGAGATTTGGGGAATGCCAAAATGATTAGCCAAAAAGGCGGCTTGGGTACCTTTACCGGAGCCAGGTGGACCGAACAAGATGATCCGCATCATGTCTCACTCACCCGGCCTAGACATTAACCTGATCCCCTTTCTTATTTAGCCATGTCTTGCGATCAGACGCACGTTTCTTAGCGAGCAACATGTCCAACACCTTGTTATCTGTGGCGCCGATCTCCAAGCGTACCAGCCGACGGGTGTGCGGCTTCATTGTAGTCTCACGAAGTTGTAATGGATTCATCTCTCCCAATCCTTTAAATCGCTGTACATTGACTTTGCCACGCAGTTTCTCGGCCTCGATGCGTTTCAGTATCTCATCGCGTTCGGTATCATCCAACGCATAAAAGACCTCTTTGCCGACGTCGATACGATACAATGGTGGCATGGCCACGCAAACCCGGCCGTCAGCAACCAAGGGCCGAAAATGCTTAACAAACAAAGCGCACAATAACGCTGCGATGTGTGCCCCATCGGAATCCGCATCTGCCAAAATACATACTTTTCCGTAGCGCAGTCCACTCAAATCCGCCGACCCTGGATCGACCCCGAGAGCCACCGCGACATCGTGCACCTCTTGAGAAGCCAGTACCTCGGCTGAATCCACCTCCCAGGTATTTAATATCTTGCCACGCAGCGGCATGATAGCCTGATATTCACGGTCTCGCGCCTGCTTTGCCGATCCTCCTGCGGAATCGCCCTCAACCAGAAAAAGCTCGGTCACCTCCAAGTCCTGGCTGCTACAGTCGGCCAGCTTGCCTGGAAGAGCCGGTCCAGCGGTGATTTTCTTGCGCTCTACCCGCTTGCCGGCGCGCATACGCATCTGAGCGTTGGCGATGGCAAGCTCGGCAATTCTCTCGGCGTCCGCGGTATGTTGGTTGAGCCATAGGCTAAAG
>JAOTYS010000384.1 GCA_029861795.1 Gammaproteobacteria bacterium
AAGGTAATACTGAAGTTTAGCACAAAGCTTGGGACGTTCAGTCCACTCACAAGTCTGCTAACGCCCGCGTTCCAAAGCGCAGACCGAGGCTCTCCATGATCAACAACACTGCCCCTACCGTGATGGCGGAGTCTGCAATGTTGAATGCAGGCCAGTGCCAAGCGCCATAATAGAAGTCCAAAAAATCGATCACATGTCCATAAATAACACGATCGATCATATTTCCGAGTGCGCCACCTACAATCATCGACAACCCTATCCCCGTTTGAAGCTGATCGGTATCAAGACGCTTCAACATGACGATTATCACGATGCTCACAACCAACGCCACGCCAACAAAGAATGTATTCTGCCAACCTGCAGAGTCGTTCAAGAACCCGAACGCTGCGCCCGTATTGAACACCAAAGTGAGATTAAAAAACGGCAGTAATTCTACCGGCGCTTGGTACAGCAACAATTTGAGCGCGGCTACCTTGGTTAACTGGTCTATGACGACAACAATCGTCGAAATCCACAAAAGCCTAATCATTGCGCGTGTGTCGAAATCTCCCGGAGCCCCAATTATACATTCAATTTACTCTTTCGCCGGCGACCAACGTCTTCGCCACTGCAACATCTCTGGTGATTTGTTCTCGCAGTGCGTCGACCGAAGCGAAGTTTTGATCACCGCGAATCTTACTCACAAACTCAACGCGGATATGCTTGCCGTAGATATCCCGATGAAAATCAAACAAATGCACCTCCAGCAAAGGATGCGTGCCTGCAATGGTCGGGCGACTACCCACATACGCCGCACCGGGCTGCGACCGAGGTGCAAGTCCATATACCTCTACTGCGAACACACCAATGAGCGGGGGATGCAACCTTTGCAAATAGACATTCGCTGTTGGAAACCCCCATTGTCGTCCACGCCGATCACCGCGCACCACTCGACCAGAGATATGGAAACGTCGACCCAATAGCCGTTCGACCAGGTCCAGCTCTCCGGTTTCGAGGGCACCACGCACACGGGTGCTACTGACACGCATGCCGTCTAAGTCAAAAGTGCGCGTGTGGATAACATCAAACCTATGACGCCTACCCGCTTGTTGCAGCATGCTGAAATCACCGCGACGATCTTTGCCGAACCGAAAATCATCACCCACTACTAGAGATTTGATCACCAGACCGTCTACCAATATTTTTTGGATAAACGACTCCGGCGCAAGCTCTGCCAGCTTTCGATCGAAGCGCAGACACAAAACTCTATCAACACCATAAAACGATAGTGTCTCCACCTTGTCGCGTAAACTCATCAATCGCGACGGCGCGTCGTTCGGCGCAAAATATTCCTGGGGTTGAGGTTCAAAGGTAATGATCGCGGATGGGAGATTGTGCTCCACACGCTGCTCCGCAAGCTGCTCGATAACGCTCTGATGGCCGAGATGCACACCATCATAATTTCCGATGGACGCTACACCACCTCGGTGCGGCGGCCTCAGGTTATGCAAACCACGTATCAGCTCCACTATGTTTCATCCCGAATACTGAACGAACGTTAACGCCGTGCACTCACACCTGTGCGCTCACACAAATAATGGGAACACAGAATCTAGAAAAACGTTCACGCCCAGTCGGGCGCTAGCTCTTCGATGACTTCATGCAATAGTCGACGACCGGCGAATCCCGACGCGTAATCGTGATAATGATTCAGGCGCAACTCCGGGAACTTCCAACAAAGATAGCCGTCACCTGTATCGAAATCCACCAGCCATAATCCTTTAACAACTAACCCAAGCCGCTCGAGTTTGCTCACCCAACGCTTAACAATTGCCTCATACTGACGCTCAACAGTGGGCAACCGCGGGTCAGACGGCAATAGATTTTCAAGTTGTCGCTTAACTGGTTCCAGTTCGGCGTGCGCATCTGCGGTGATGCGTCGAATCAAAGGAAAGATCGCTTCCGCCTCATTTAGCGAAAACACCCGTGGATCGTTGCAGGAACCGATCTGCGTTATGTCTGTAGCGTTGACGGACATCTCTACACAACTATTCCTTTTCCAGCATTAACTGATGAGGTCGAATCCCACTTATTAGTATACCCAAAAAATAAACGGTGGCGCCGCAACTAATCCAGAAAGCCAGACGCACAATCCGAGTGAATAGATCGGCAGAGACCCACACGGCCAGATCACCCTTCCCCCACCACAACAGCGTACCCATCAGGCCAGCGGCCGATGTCACCCGGACTGCAAAACCAATCCAGCCCGGCCGGGGTCGATAAACCCCCTCACGCCACAGGATTCGATACAGCAACAGCGCGTTCACCCACGCCGCAATCGAAGTGGCCAGCGCCAGCCCTACATGAGCCAGGTGGAATATCAACGCCACGCTGCACACAATATTCGCCACCATGGCGATCACTCCCACCCTCACCGGTGTCTTGGTATCTTGACGCGCGTAGAACCCGGGGGCCAATACTTTCACCAATACCAGCGCCGGCAGCCCTATCGCAAACCCGATCAGGCTGCGCCCGGCCATGGTCACGTCGTGGGCGGAAAACGCACCATACTGAAACATTGTTGTGACTAACGGGCCCGGCAACACACATAGCGCCACCGTAGCCGGTAATACGATTAAACACACCCAGCGTAACGCCCAATCCATCATGTCGGAGAACTCCTCCATAGAGGCGTGGCTGTACTTTTTTGACAGACTAGGCAGGATCACAGTGGCAAGTGCAATGCCGAATACACCCAGCGGAAACTCCATCAAGCGATCCGAGTAGTAAAGCCACGAGACGCTACCGGTGACCAGGAACGACGCCAGCAATGTGTTGACCAGCAGATTGATCTGTGCCACTGATACCCCAAACAGTGCAGGCAACATCAATTTGAACACTTGGGACACGCCCTGATGCCGCCGCACCAGCCGCGGTCTAGGCAACAAGCCTTCCCTTTCCAAAAAAGGCAACTGAAACAGGAATTGCACCATTCCGGCGACCAATACCCCTGCGGCGAGGCCGATCGCCGCGTTTTCCATGACGGGAACCAGCCACAGCACCGCAGCGATTAGCGACAGGTTCAAGAGCACCGGCGTGACGGCCGGTGCCGCAAAGCGGTTGTAGGTGTTTAAGATGCCCGCGGCCATCGCAACCAGCGATATAAACATTAAGTAAGGAAACATAATTCGCGACGCGTTCACGGTGAGCTCAAACTTCTCGGGATCAGCACGAAAACCATAGGCGATGGCCGATACCAGCAGCGGTGCGGCCAATACCCCCACCGCCGTAACACCCAGCAAAATCAAACCCAAACGACCTGCCATACAGTCAAGAAAATGGCGTGTCTCCGCCGCGCCGTGGTGTTCCTTGTAATCCGTCAGTACCGGCACAAACGCCACCGACAGCGCGCCTTCACCAAATATGCGTCGAAAAAAGTTGGGGATCCGGAACGCGACAAAAAACGCGTCCGCGACGACGGCGGTACCCATTATGTTGGCAAACGCAACATCTCGTACCAGGCCGGTGATGCGCGAAAGCAGCGTCATCGAGCTGACGACCAAGGTCGACTTGATTAGCTTGCGGGACACGGTTTAGTTGTTATGCTTATTGTCTAATATCAATCTTCACTGGTGGCGCCTTTAAACCTTTACTTTCTCGCTCGACCGAACCATAACTTCCTTAAAATCAATAAATTACCTGACGTCCGACCTTGCTTCTCGGACCTCGAGCGCGCCATAAGTATGGCACACCGCTCGGGTTCGCCTGTATTGACAAGTCGCATCAAAATGGGGATATTGCGCGGCTCTCTCAAGCCCATCCTATCTGCGAGAGGATCAATTGGCTAACAGCGCTCAAGCACGAAAACGTGCACGTCAGAATAAGGTCCAACGGCTGCGAAATGCCAGTCAACGCTCGGCCATGAGAACCCAAATCAAGGGGTTACTCAAGAGCACGGGAGATGACGATAAGCAAGCGTTAGAGACCGCCCATCGCAAAGCGGTGTCGGCCATCGACCGAGCCGCGCGCAAAGGTATCGAACACCAGAACAAAGCGGCGCGACTGAAACGGCGGCTCAACGAACGGCTGCGCGAATTGGTAACTTCTTCCTAGCCACCGGGTGCTCACCCAATGGTGGGAGCCCTCCAACGAGGGCCTAGTTGTTAGCTGCAAAAGCTGAATGATTCGTTACCGCTATAACAATACTATGTTGTCGCGATGAATCAGTTCAGGATCGTACATGTATCCCAGAATCCTTTCGATCTGATCACTGGACTTGCCGATAATCTGCGCGGTTTCGGCAGCGTCATAATTGACTAACCCCCTAGCTACTTCGGTTCGATCTGGGCCCAAGCAAACCACCATCTCGCCGCGGGAGAACCGGCCTTCCGCTGCAGTGACACCAACCGGCAATAGGCTGCGTCCGGAATCTTTGAGCACCCGCACAGCACCAGCATCTAATATGAGTCGTCCTGCCACTTGAAGCTGACCCGCCAGCCATTGCTTACGCGCCGCTAATCGCCCTGTCGCCGGTGTTAGCAGGGTCCCCAACAATTCGCCGCGCTGTAGCCTAGGTAAGATATCCGCTTCGGTACCGCGTGCTATCACCGTGGCCGCACCCGAACGAGCCGCCTTCTCGGCCGCCTGCAACTTGGTC
>JAOTYS010000386.1 GCA_029861795.1 Gammaproteobacteria bacterium
TCCGATCTATCCACCGCAGTCACTGTGGCGTTTTCCAGGCTGAAATCTCACAATAAAGAGATCTCGACTCCGTTAATAGGCGCTGGGATATCCCTGTCAGCTGCCATGATGGGACCTAGGCTCATCGCCGAAGTCGCAGTTGTAAATGCAGATATTGCAAGACAAATTCTAGCGCCAATGGCAGCGCTTAGCTCAGTGCCGTTATTGGCCGCCGTACTAATTGCGCGCAATTTGGCAAGACAACCTAGTCTATCTAGTGAAATAAAACTAAAGAATCCCTTACAGCTTGAGACCGCGTTCATCTATGGAATAGTTTTATCGTTGCTATTTGTCTTCGTCTATTTTGCTCAGCTGGAATTTGGAGATAGGGGTGTCTACTTCCTGGCGGCGATATCAGGAATTGCGGATGTAGATGCCGTGAGCGTTTCTCTAGCAAAATTGGCAAACGGCATGAGCAGTGGTGTACCTTCAAACACTGCCGTGAATGGTATATTGATCGCAGTATTCGTGAACACAATCACGAAATCCCTGCTTGCGCTTTTCCTGGGGGGTTGGGCCTTAGCGAAATGGTGTTCGGGCATATTAATGTTAGCTCTACTGGCAGGCCTTGCGACTAGTGTGGTTACCCTGAATTGACGTGTCGACTCAATTACATGAGTCCAAGGCTACGCAGTAATAGTTCCATATCGATGTCTTCATCCGTATCCACAGATATGGCACATGGGAGCTCATCAGCCACAAATGGGTCTTTAGTACGGCATTGATGTTCCAGCACCGCGAGGTCTGCGTCTGAGGGGTCAGCACCTGTTTCTAAACGTGTCATGACCCGCTCTCTGAGTACTGCTTGAGAGGCCCGAAGATCGAGAATCCGGAATGGTACGTCGAGCTGTTTCGCTAACTCGTGGAACATAGCGCGTCTGCTGTGTTTCAAGAATGTAGCATCCACGATCACCGGATAACCCGATTGGATGATCACTTTGGCCAACTCCAACAGGCGGTGGTAGGTCTTATACGTACCCTGCGGCGCATAGATACCCTCATCCAGGCCATCTTGCAGCTGTTCAGCGCCCTGCCTTCCAAAAAGCCGTTTTCGTTCCACGTCCGAGCGGATGCGAATGGCGTCTACTTGTTCAAACAAGACTTCAGAAAGATAGCTCTTTCCGGTGCCCGAAACACCGTGCATCACAATCAACGGAGTATTCCCATGCCCTTCTGCATAACGAGTGGCGAGCCCAAGGTGATCCCTGACCTCTTGGGCCAACACCGATTGCTGTGCCACGTCGACTCCAGACTGTTGCAGTCGAATACAAGCGACCTTGGCGCGCACCATAGCCCGATAGACCAAATAATGTGGCAGTATCCTAAGTCCCGCGTAATCACCAGAGTGCTCCAGATATCTATTTAGCAGTCGGCGACTCAAATCGTCGCGCTCGCGGTAGTCAAGATCCATAACCAAGAATGCCATGTCGCTCATAACATCTATCCACCGCAGATCTTCACTAAATTCCAAGCAATCGAACAGTGTCACACGGTCGCCTTGTAGAAACATATTGCCGAGATGCAAATCACCATGACACTCTCGAACAAAGCCGTATCGCTTGCGATTCTCGAAGTCGTGCGCATGGACCGACAAAGACTTATCGGTCCATTGTTGCAACCTTTCGAGTGTGGATGATCCATCCAAACACTGAGCACACTTTGCTACTTGATCGAAGTTTTGCGTAACACGATTGTGAAGACCTGAGAGATCGGAGAAACGACTCTGGGGATCGGCAACATCGGCTTGATCATGGAATTCCGCGATGTCAGCCGCCAATTGATCGATATGTTTTTTCGAAATATCCTCTCCCGATACTAAACGGTCAAGCTCCTTCGACCTATCGAATCGTCGCATCTTTACCGCGTATTCCAAGATCGCGCCCGCGCCATCGATGATCGGTTGTTCTTCCGTGCCGTTGATGGCCACAATATCCAAGTAGAGATCTGGCGCCAAACGGCGGTTCAGCCGCAGCTCCTCCTCACAGTAGAAACGTCGTTTCTCGAGCGTGGTGAAATCCAAAAAACCGAGATCAACCGACTTCTTGATCTTGTATGCAAATCTATCGGTGAGAAGAATGTAGGAGATATGGGTCTCGACAATTTGCGCCTCCCCTTCACCACAAGTTAGCGATGGCGCACGCTTAAGGGAGTCGATGAGCTTCGGAAACTGTGACATCGGTTAGACCTTTCGAAGCTCTCCAGCAAGCTGACCAGCGGCGCAGACTGCGCGACCCAGGCGATCTAACGCAGCAATCGGGATCGCTAATACATGTGCTGCCCACCATTCACCGAGATTGTAGAACCGGTGATGAAATCTGCCTCGTCCGCAACCAGAAACAGTACGGCACGGGCGATATCCTCCGCCTTGCCCAGACGTCCCACAGGAATGCCGCCTACAATCTTATCCAGCACCGCCTCGGGCACCGCGCGCACCATATCCGTATCGACATAACCGGGTGCAATCGCGTTCACCGTGATCCCCTTGGTCGCCCCTTCCTGACCTAACGCCTTAGTGAATCCGTGAATTCCAGATTTTGCGGCGGCATAGTTCACTTGTCCGTACTGTCCCGCCTGGCCATTGATTGAACCAATATTCACAATCCGACCAAATCCACGCTCTCTCATCCCCTCTACCACACAGCGAGACACATTGAAACAAGAACCAAGATTGGTCTCTATAACCTGCTGCCATTGCTCCGGACTCATCCTGTGAAGAGTAGTGTCTCGTGTGATTCCTGCATTGTTCACCAAAACTTCAACGGGGCCCAGCTCTCTCTCAACCTGAGCTACCCCGGCGACACACTGATTGAACACGCCGACATCGAATTTGTAAGTATGAATCTCTGTACGCTTTTTGAATTCCTTAGCCGCCTCATCGTTTCCTCTATAGTTCGCCGCCACACGATAGTCAGCACGCTGCAAAGCCACACAGATCGCAGCCCCGATTCCACGAGTCCCACCTGTTACCAAGGCTATGCGTGACATAAAGCTAGCACCAACCCTCGATTGTTGACAATTGCCAATATGTTATTCGCCGGCGCCTCGTAATCTCTTGACTTCGATCAAACAGCATTGACCCGTCTTTGACACCATATCGGTACTGCTTACACACAATGTTCAATCTAACGATCAGGATTTGCCAACTAGAAAAGCGCTTGATGAGCAGTGTCCTCTTTAACAAAGCCCTGCGGTACAGCGGCTTTGGATAAACCCACCGTATCACTTAAGCGCACCATCACACTGCCGCTGCTGCTGTTCTATGGCCTTGGTAATATCATCGGTGCAGGTATTTACGTTTCGCGCCGCTACCATTTCATCGACGCGACCGGCCCGCAAATGGAGAGCCACTCGTTAGCCAGCCTGTGCCAAGAGGCCGACAGGCGATCAGAAGGCCAGCTCGCCACAACACTTTGCCTGATCTGAGTCAAGGACCACACAACAAAATTTGTCCATCCTAACAAGCAAAATTTGTTCGAGGCCATGGCAAAATCGATGTAGGTCACTCATTTTCGATGTCGCACTCTCTGAAAATCGACAATGATCTGGTTGAACGTTCCGACACCACAGGACCGCGGTATACATCGTATCCGACGACTGTGCACTTTAGTGACAACTTTGGTGATGCCGACTATCGTGGCTTTGCGCTACAGAGTAACGAGGATCTCATTCGGCGTGGAATCGAGCTCACCTACGACGACACGCTGCGCGCGGAGATCATTAATCGGTTAATATGTTATGGTGAAATCGATACGAGTCTCATAGAGCAACGGTATGGTGTCCGGTTCGAACACTATTTCGAAGACGAACTGGGTCAATTAGATATCATGTCGAGAGATGGGTTGGTCGGGACTCGAGGTAGAAAGATCCGGCTTACTCCAACGGGGCAGTTACTGGTCCGTAATGTGTGCATGATCTTCGATCGCCACCCACACCGACACGAAAAGAAGAAAGGCTTCTCCCGTGTGATATAGACGGTCTCCCTCCCGCGTGTAACCACATACTCAAGGAAAAACCAATGGCCGACAATGTATATGAGCAATATCTGAGTTCACACCCTTTCTTTGAAGGTCTGGATGAGGGGTACATTCGGATTCTCGCGGACGTTGCATCGGAAAAACACTTCGAGCCGCTTGACTTAATCTTTCGCCAGGACGGTCCAGCCGATCATTTTTTTGTAATAATGGACGGCGAAGCAACGATTGAAATTCCATCGCTTTACGGGCCACCTATACCAATCCAGAATTTAAGCAAGGGAAAGGTATTGGGCTGGTCATGGCTGATCCCTCCCTACAAATGGGACTTCGAGGCAAGAGCCGACACAAAGACAACTGTTTTGGCGATCGATGGGAAAACCCTGCGTACCCAGTGCGAACAAGACCCCAAACTCGGCTATGAACTCTTTAAGCGATTTGCCGTACTAATGTCGGAACGGCTCCATGAAGCCCGAATGCAGGTGATGGAAACTTGCGCTCCGGCAGAAATAGTGTAACGGTTTGGCCGGTTGTTACACTGAATGGCTAATGGCGCTGAAACGCCGCTGATGGTCAACGCGCTGTGCTCTAGCGCGGTGTTGATACAATAAGACGACGCCGCA
>JAOTYS010000387.1 GCA_029861795.1 Gammaproteobacteria bacterium
CGCTAAACTCGGCCTCGCCGATCACTTGGACGCTGGACCGAGGAGCGCTGTCGAACTGGCCGACACGACGCGCACCCACGCGCCGTCGCTGCATCGCCTCATGCGCGCGCTCGCTGGCCTCGGCATCCTCACCGAGCGAGACGCGCAGCGTTTCGCCCTGACGCCACTGGGCGAGGCGCTCAAGTCCGATGCACCTGGCTCTGCGCGAGCAACGTTGATAGCGTTTTGCGGCCCGGCGTTTTGGCACAGCTGGGAGGAGATCATGTACTCGCTCGAAACTGGGAAGACCGGCTTTGAGAAGGCCTATGGGATGCCTTTCTTCGAATACCTAGCGCAGCATCCCGAGGAAGCGTCCTATTTCAGCGAGGCCATGGTCGGCTTCCACGGCTCTGAGCCGCCAGCCGTCGCCGCAGCGTACGACTTCTCAGCGGTCAAGACCATCGTGGATGTAGGCGGGGCGACAGGCAACATGCTGGCCGCAATCCTGTCCCGTCACGCCGCGCCGCGCGGCGTGCTGTTCGATCGGCCGCATGTCGTGGGCGACGCTCCGGCGTTACTCAAGGCACGCGGCGTGGAAAAGCGAGTAACGATCGAGCCGGGCGATTTCTTCGAGAGGGTTCCCGCCGAAGGCGACGCCTACCTGTTGTCGCACATCATCCACGACTGGAACGAGGATCAATGTCTCACCATTCTGGGACATTGCCGTAACGTCATCAAGCCAGATGGCCGCCTCCTGATTGTCGAGACCGTCCTGCCGACGGGCGATACGCCTCATCAAGGCAAGGTGCAGGACATGGTCATGCTGGTGGTAGCAGGGGGCCAGGAACGCACCGAAGCCGAATACGCCTCGCTCCTCAGCAAGGCGGGTTTCCGTCTGAGCCGCGTGGTGGCTACGGAGTCGGTCGTCAGCGTGGTGGAAGCGCTTCCAGCCTAGCGGAACGTTAGCAGATTGCGCCCGGAGTCGGCTTCATATCAATGGGGTCAGAGTGGATTGATTCGTAAGCCCAACCCCGGTCGTTATTGTCCGTGGTTATGCCGCACTTTTGTCGTTCAATCTAAGTTAGGTTTTTAAGACCCATCGATTAGTTTGTGACGATTATTAGTAATGCTTCCAATCACAGTAATCAGATGAATCTGATGAAAGCAATTGTGTACACAAAATACGGGGCACCCGACGTTCTTCAAGTGAAAGAGGTAGAAAAACCCAAACCTAAGGATGATGAGATTCTTATAAAGATCCATGCTGCTGAAGCAACGAAGGCTGACTGTGAACTGCGGAGTTTCAAATTCGCGGTGAAATGGTTTTGGCTTCCGTTGCGAATTGCGACGGGGCTCACAAGGCCAAAGAATCAAGTGTTGGGAGGATATTTTGAGGCAACAAAAGGGGTCGGTGTCGAATTATCCGTGTATCACGTGAATAAAGGTGAACAAAGGGGTCAGAGCCGAAATGTTTCCCAAGTAAAGAAGATCAAGGGTCAGAGCACTTGAACCGCAGAGCTACTGTAGAAGCACTGACCGGATCGAGAGACAAAAGCGATCAACCATTCTTTCGAATACTCTGACCCCTTGATCCGAGCCGGAAGAGGACAATGCAACGATGATATCCGCGCCTGGGGCGCTTGAACGTCTGGCGGAGGGGAATCGTCGCTTCGTCTCCGGTGCACCAGGTCGTCGTTATGCTACAGCACGACCTCACGAGACGGCAGCGGGTCAGGACCCATTCGCCATCGTACTCGGGTGTTCGGATTCAAGAGTCCCAGCGGAGATTGTCTTCGATCAGGGGCTCGGTGACTTGTTCGTCATTCGCGTGGCCGGCAATATCGTTGCGCCTTCTCAAGTTGGCAGTGTCGAGTTCGCGGCAGGGCGTTTTGGTACTCAGTTGGTTGTAGTTCTGGGTCACACTGAGTGCGGGGCCGTCCTGGCCACTATAGAAGAACTTGAGGATCCGTCGGTAACTCGATTACCGAATCTTCGTTCAATCGTGGACCGTATCCGTCCATCAGTGGAGCCGTTGTTCGAGACAGAACTTCGGGAAGATCCTAACGCTTTAGTGCGGAAGGCCGTTCGGGCCAACATTCGAGCTGCAGCGAATCATCTGCGACATGGATCTCAACTATTGGAGAAACGTTTGCAAAACGGCGATCTCTTTATCGTAGGCGCAGAATACTCGCTCGAGACGGGCGTCGTGGACTTCTTCGACGGTTTGCCCGCAGACTGCTAACAGGGCGATATAGCCGGGTGGTATGAGATCACCGATGACTTACCGGTTTATCAGCAGGGCCCGCCTGCCTGATCCGTGGTGTCACGGACACCTGGGTTCGTGTAACAGCCAGATAGTGGCTTGAGACGCTACAGATTCGAGGTTTTTGGCGCGGTAGTTATATTGCGCTTTTGTCGTTCAATATATGTTAGCTGATTGGAGAACTGATGAACTACGTACCAATAAATTTCAAAGAGAAGTTTTCAAAATTTGAGAAGCATTGGTCTCCCAGAGTTATTGCCGAGATGAATGACTACCAATTTAAGTTGGTAAAAGTGCAAGGCGAATTTGTGTGGCATGACCATCCAGACACCGACGAGGTGTTCATCGTTATCGACGGTATTTTAGATATCGAGTTCAGAGACGGTAAAGTAACCCTTAAACCAGGTGAAATGTTTGTGATTCAAAAAGGCCTAGAGCACAAACCAGTAGCTCAGAGTGAGTGTAAAATCATGCTCGTCGAACCAAAAGGCGTAGTAAATACCGGAGGGGTCGAAAGCGAGCTGACCGCCGAAAATGATGTTTGGGTGTAAAACAGCTAACAAGACGCTGAGCGCAGCGTTAGACGATAGGGTTTTTCATGGCAGATACAAATATGACTGACGATTCAGCAGAAAGCGGCTATGTCACGGAATGGATTCCGATCACCGATTTGCTCTGGGGTCGTGGAGTTATTACCCCCGGTGGCGAAGGCAATATTGCCCGCATCGTCAAGGGTATGGATTTACGAGACAAAAGAGTGCTCGATTTCGGCTCGGGTGTTGGAGGCGGGACGATTACATTGGCTCGCAATCATGGTGCCCGTGTGGTCGGTCTTGAAATTGAAGCGTCATTTGTTGAATTTAGCCGTGGACTGGCAGCCAAGAAAGGTTTCTCAGATCAGGTTGAATTTCGCCACATTGAACCTGGACCTTTACCGATAGAGGACGCTAGTTTTGATCACTTCTACACCAGCGGTGTGGTATGCCATGTCGAAGATAAGCAATCGCTTTTCACCGAGGCATATCGCGTACTGAAACCGGGTGGGTGGATTCTTGGCTACGACTGGTTTGTGGAAAGGCCTAACGCTGTGATTGACGCCTGGATGCAGGTAGCTGGTTTCCAGCTGTATACCACCCGTTTGCAGGATCATGTTGATACCTTGCGCGCCATCGGGTTTGAAGAGGTTAGCGGTGAAGATTCAACTGATTGGTATATACGTGAGGCGGCTGATGAGTTGGAGCGTCTTCGAGGCCCTTTGTTTGAAAAGGCTGGAGCACTGACCAGCCCGGAGATTCGCGACCATTTTCTGCATGAATGGCAATGTATGAATTCGGCGCTTGCCACCGGAGATGTCAGGCATGGATACTTTCGTGGTCGTAAGCCAAACTGAAGCATCCATTGGAATTGGTTGTAAGATAGATCAAGCTCAATATTCACCAACAAAGCAATCTTGAGTGACAAAGGCTAAACCGCCAAGATCCCGGTCAATTTCAGATAGTTGAAGGACAGAGCGAAATATCGCCTAAAAATTCATAACGAGACGTGAGGTCTCGTTTTATTCAACTGTTAGGCAGCTGCGACCGCTCAACGCTTAGTTGACGGCCTGCCGGCCGCTAGACCAGCAGATTGGACTGAGAGTTGCTACTCAAGAGCTAGTCATCCAACCATCGTTTAGTCTTTTTCCGGAAAATGAGTGCAAACATAAAACGAGTACAGGACATTCTGAGTGAATCGGCACTAAGTAAAATTCGCGCCCCCATCCAACGTGCTGAAACATTTCCAAATGCGGCATTCACAGATCCCGATTTTTTCAACTTTGAAGTCGAGTATCTGCTAAAGAAAACCTGGAGTGCAGTGGATTTTTCTGGTCGTATTAGTAACGCAGGAGATGTCCAGCCGATCACACTTTACGGATGCCCCATTTTGTTGGTTAGGAACGAACATGGGAGGTTAAACGCTTTTCACAACGTATCTCCCTATGACGGTTGCGAAATTGCACTGGAGGAACAAACGGGTTTGTCCAATATTGAAACGCCCTATCACGGTTGGATCTATGACCTCGATGGAAAGCTCCTGAACGCGAGCTTCTTTGATGGCTCTCCCAATCCCAGTGCGCAACCGGAAAATGTGGACTTGGTCGCGTTACCTTGTGCGGAATGGATGGGTACGGTTTTTGTTAGCGTGGACCCGGGAGTTGAGCCATTTGATGATTATCTCGCACCTGTTTTGGAGAATCTTGGCAATATCGATTTTTCCGATCTACACGTCGGACGCGATCCAAACGGTAACGTCATGATTGATGAATTGCCGATAAAATCTAACTGGAAAACGGTATTCGAGAATTACTCACCCAATGTCTATCACGAAAATTTTGTACATAAAATGTA
>JAOTYS010000389.1 GCA_029861795.1 Gammaproteobacteria bacterium
AGAAATATTGAAGCCTGATTCAAGTGACTTGTGGATCCGCCGATCGCCCCTTGACCAACGACACCAACAGCAAACAATTGCTATGAGTTATAGCAGCCCCTTCAAGGTTTCCACGTATCTTTTTGTTGCCAAACCATCAGCATAGTTCGCATACACTTCCGTGGCAACCGCGGCCATTTTTTCCCCATATCTGCCTAATACCTTATCCGGAGTTGCGCAAGCCTCTCCGATTGCCTGCAGCAAACTATCAAGATCGTCCACAATTGGACCAAATCTGTATTCCGGCCCGTAGGAAAAACCCTTGTCAAAAGGTGCATCGATATCAATAAAGACAGTAGGGCGGTGCAAAACCAGGTAGTCAAATACAATTGATGACCAGTCGCTTACCAGTACGTCCGAAATGTACAAAAGCCCCTCAGTATCAAGATACGTAGATATAGGAACGAATTTGATCTGCGGAACGTTGTGCACCCCTATAACCTCACTATTTAGGTGAGTTCTGAACAGAATTAAACACCCATGAATTAAACCGAAATCATTCAATCTCGCAAAAAACTCTTCTTCCGACATACGAAAGGGAGTGTTGGTCTCGTCTCGTACGCCGTGGCTCCAAGTCGGCGCGAACAGTACAATCTTTCCAGATCCTTCGTCGATCTGCAGTCGCTCTTTAATTTCCGATCCATCGTACGCCTCACTCACCAATCTAGCTGTTCTTCCGTAACCGGTTACGAAAATTTGCTCCGGACGGAAGCCGTTGCGGTGCTCGTAGATGCACTTCATTGAAGGTGAGGGTACGAATGTTGCGCGATAACCATGCAGCCACGTGAAATCCTTGGCATCATATCCCTTAAAAGGAATTCCATGCCAAACATCGACAAAAACGGCCGAGGAAAGCTTGTTTAGCAAGACTAGTGCATGCGGTCCATGATCGGTGACAATGCAAGCCGACCGACAAACGGCTATGACATCTTTAACACTCAAGGCCGATCGACATTTCTCTCCAGCTGCGCACAGGTCCCGGTGGTGCAATGGGTCCAGGGTAAGATACTCCGCGCTCAAGCCGGTCTCATTTACCTTTATATAGACGTATAACGCTCGTAGGTTGCCATTCAACTTATGCCCGTACAAAGTTACAGAATTCGCTGTTGCTCCCTTTATCCATCTCACACAGATCCCGACCACGACATAGACTACAAATAGTACTAGGTAGAACCAATGCTTCGGTTTCTTTTTATCTATCTTCACCAGATCACTGCCTAACGGATTCTCTGCACACAACACAAATACAAGATGGGGTATCAACACACCTACCGTGTTACCTTACAGCCGACCAACCGGTAGCGAATGTTACTTTCCTAATACATTTGACGCGAATAGAGGGATCGGCGCTCAGACTCTAACTAGACGATGTCAAACATTCTTACTGCGAGTAGCTCGATGGTGCACACGATAAGTCAGCCGAACCAGAATTGTCGAGTTCACCCTCCCGCTGCCACGTCATCATCTCCTGGTAGATCTGCAAATACCTTTCACTTTGCTTCTTCGAATCATATTCTCTTTCAGCTACCTGACGTGCTCCCTGTGAAAGCGCAGCTCGCAGCTCACGATTACTAACCAATTCACTTATTCCATTTACTAGAGACTTTACATTTGCCTCGTCAAGCGCCATCCCGTTAACTCCACTTTTTATCATTTCAGATACCCCACCGATCTTGAAACAAACGACCGGTGTGCCACATGCAATCGACTCGATAACCGTATTCGGCAAGTTATCCTGTAGTGACGGCATCACAAATATATCTGCAACGTTATAGATCATTGACAACAACTCATCATTCTTGACTTCCCCAAGGGCGATATGTCTCAACGGAGTGGATACTTCTTGATGATGTACCCCGACGGAGATGAGCACTAGTTTTTGTGCCGTTGTTTTCAGTTCCTTCACGGCCTCAGACAACAGATGGAAGCCTTTCCGTCGATTCTTAATTGATTGCGCCACGAACAACAGAACCGTTTCCTCGCTTTTGATTCCCAGGTCATTTTTATAAACCGCCACTGGCTTCGGTGAAAACAGATCTGTGTCAATCCCATAGGGAACGACTTTCATTGGAAATCGGCTCAGCAAGGGCGATTGTTTTGCCAGAGTCATGAGCCACCGAGTAGGCGTCACTATCGTAAGTCTTTTCGAATCAATCGATCCATAAATACTTTTTTTACGCTCCCACATACGCCTAGACAGATCTAGGTCTCTATCCGACCCTAGTTGCGGACAACCGCCGCAACCGTTCGAGAATTTCCCGCAATCCCAATCGTAATGGCATCCCCCAGTGAATGCGTTCATATCATGCAGAGTCCATACAAGCGGCTTCTTGACTAATGAAAAGAAGTCGGCGAGGTCGACAAAACCAGTGATCCAATGTAGGTTCACTATGTCGCTCGGCGGCAACTGTCGAACAACCGCTTTGCCATATTTGGCGATTGGTTGAGAGAAACGGTCGTAGCCGCCTGGTATTGTCTGATAGTATCTAGCAAGATTTAAGAACACTCTGGCTCTTCGCCAGTACAAATTGACCATACTTTCTACATCGCGAGGTTGTTTAAATAAATGAACCTGCAAATCATTTGTGACTTTGTCCAACACGTAGAGAATCGAATCACACCCAGATTTGCGAAGACTGTCATGAAGGCGATAAGCGGCTGTCGCGGCACCACCGGTCTTGTCCCAACGACTTATTTGTACGATTCTCATAATCCTAACCAACTAGGTGACCAAAAAAAGCGGAACTCCGCCAAATCGCTACTCATCACCGATCTGGCAGCTACCGTTTCATGCCCTGCGCATGGTGGAAAGCGGTGTATTCCGCAACGTGTCTGACATCTTCTCCGTAACCATGTCATTGGGCCAGCGCAAATTTAGATAGGCTCTCAAAGCTACCCTAATTATCAATATCCTGTAGGTCACAAAAAAGATGACACCCTCGATAAACTGTGAGCGTGTGATCAATCCCATTTTTTGGCATCTATTCCACACCCTAACACTATTCACACAGCTACCTTTCTTACCCCATTGTTTCGCCAAATAGTAATGTAGTCCCACTATAGACATATCTCGTTCTTCCGTCAGCTTATTGGCTTTCCTCAACCTATCCCTGACTCCGCCAAAGAGTCTTTCATGTGAATGCAGATGGTTCGGGGATGTGGACACTTTACCTAACGAACTCTCATGTGGTAGTCGGACATGATTGTCTACTACTAGATACTTTTTGTATTTCAAGTCTGCCGCAAGCGCCCTGAAGTGGATATCCCAATCTTGAAAACTCAATAAGCGTTCGTTCCAACCAGTTAGTTTAACTAACGCATTCTTTCTCCATATAACGCCGCAAGTATGCCAAGGTATATCCAATGAAAGAAAGCGATCTAAATCATCCGAGTCGCTTGGTTTGTTCCACAGCAAATCGGTGTCACCGCTTTTCCTAATAAATAGTCGAGACGCGAAGACCGAGAAGTCCAAATCGGAATTCTTATTCATTACATCCGCGCGACCTTGTAACGCTCCTGGACACAATATGTCATCGGAATCCAGAAATATAACCAAGTCGCCTTTTGAGTGCTCTATGCCGTAGTTTCTGCACGCATTAGCTCCTTTTATGCGTTCCTTTGGTCTTTTGTACACCGCAAACCTCGGATCTCTGGCGGGGAACCTCTCGGCTGCCAACACACTTTTATCATCTGACCCATCATCGACGACAAGACATTCCCAGTGACGGTAGGTTTGATTTGCTATCGAGCTGAGGGTCTCTCCAACGATTTCAACTCGATTGTAGAGTGGAACAATAATCGAAATGAGAAATTCCTCTTCCATTTGTCTTATAAAGTCCAGTCGCCCCCAGCCGCATCTCTCTTCACTAATTCTTGTATATGTCTCGCGACCATGGATGCGACCACCTGTATCAGTGTCTACCAACACCGCATAGTAACTCGCTTTACGTACAACGTATGACTAGCATACATCCCAACATCGTGTCGATCAGCAACAATCAACCTACACAGCGACCGCGATACGATACTTCTATCTCTTCCACGGCTTCCGCCCAGTTTGATTGCCAATCTACTGCGAAAATTTCCGAACTGTTTGCCATCGAATTGCAGTCAATCAACTGCACCTCCTCGGCCGTTTCAACGATCTTCGCAAACCCGGAGGCTACAAAATCTGTCATGTACTCCACCCCTGGCAGTTGCACCAAAAATGTTCCGCACCCGAACGTACACCCTTCGTAAAGTGCCGTTGAGTACACACCGATTTGCCATCGCGACTGCGCCTGAAGCAAATGAAGTTCAGGGTCGTTTGAATCAATTACCGTAATTCCAGCATCAATCAAGTGACCGTACTGCTCCCTCCAGTCTGCCATCTCTGCCGGATGCAACTTGAAGGCTATGGAGATGCTGCGAGGCTGAATGTTTCTCAGCTTCAAACAAAAACTCGCGAGCTGTTTGCCTATTGTGGGTTGAGAAATGAACAGTACCTGATCGGTCTTGGCGATGTTTTTGTATTTTGTCCGCTTCATTTCTAAGTATGGATACCCGATGACTAGAATGTTTTCTCTTTTC
>JAOTYS010000388.1 GCA_029861795.1 Gammaproteobacteria bacterium
GCGAAAAGCCTCGTCGGTGATGGACTGTGGATCAGGTGGATTGCGAGCAGAAATTGCAGCAACCACATCAATATGAGTGCCGAATATCTGCTTATATTCTTCCAGCTCCTGAAGTGTATCCATGCCGCGCCGCGTGTCTGTGATTCGTCGACTCATTACAGAGACACCCTTTCTACTGTAACTGAGTGCATCGTCATATCGGCTCTGTTCCAAGAACAGTGCAGCGAGATTGCTATATGCCTGCGCGACGAAAGGGTGCGTAGGCCCGTAGATTTCCTCTTTGATCTCGAGCGAGCGTTGTGCGAAAGACTCGCCCTCATCCGTGCGCCCCGCATTGATGTATAACCAACCGAGATCATTGGTGATAACACCAAGAGTTGGGTCAACCCTATCCGGGCCCAGCACGGCGGTGAGCATGCTCAGTGAACGTTTGAAAAGCTGCTCGGCTGCTTGGGTGAGTCGTTCGGCCGTGTCGTATTGGCCAACCGCGTCCCAGCGTCGCGCAATCTCGGCGTACACAGAAGCCAGCCCACTGAGACTCGCAGCCACCACTCTATCTCCCACACGATCGTTGTCTCGGGAGATCTCCAAAGCGCGAAGATACAGATCTCTCGCTTCGTCAATGGGACCATCTCTGCTTTTGATAGCGGCCAGTGCGTTCAGAGTTGAGACAGTGCCTGCACCGTCCTCGCCGGGGTCTGTCGGGCGAATCGCCAGCGCGCGTTCGTATAACGCTTCACTTTCACGCCGCCTACCATGCTGACTGTATAAAACCGCCAGCGACTCAAGCAACGGCGCCAGATCCTCGTGATCGGGCCCCAAGGCGCTCTCACGAAGCTCAATCGCGCGCCTAAGGTAATTTTCTGCATCATTATATCGCCCGAGTTTGATGAGAATATCCGCTAACCTATGTTGGACCTTCGTGAGGTCCAGGTGCGACGTCGAAGACGTCGATTCAAGCGCCGCCAGTGCGCTTTCCAATACCGATACAGCTTCGTTTAAGCGACCTTGCCTGACATACACCGACGCGCGTTTGACCAATACTCCTGGCGTGGTAGAGACTATACTTACCACGCCTGGCGAATCGCCGATTCTCTTACGAACGGCTGCAGCCTCTGCTTGTCGTCCTAACTGCTCATAGACAGCAGCAAGAAGTTCACCGAACTTCGCAATATCTGGGTCCCCCGGTACGAGCAGTAGCTCGCTGAGCCGCAACGCTTCTGACAACCTGTCCTCGGCATCTGCATATCGCCCCTGCTTAATCTTGACTACTGCCAGGTTGTAGAGAATCGGCGTCAGGTCAAGGTGTTTATTACCACGCGCTTCCTTAGTGAGCGATAACGAACGTTCTAAGGCAGGCTCCGCTTCCGCGTATCTCCCAAGTTCCGCGTATATCGCACCCAGTTGATGAGTCAGAACGCCTGCCCATCTGGGGTCCTTTGCATCAAGCTCTATCTCTGCGAGTTGGATTGCGCGCTCAACCCAGGGTATAGCCTCCTGCGACTTGCCTTCCCGCACGAGGCGGTCAAACTTTTCTATGGCTTCATTAAGCTCGGACGATCGCCCGGCCATCGATCCTTCGACGGACAACAACAGAAATAGCGTTGCGACGCGCACGGTAAAGCCGAACGCTCGCGTTAGAAGCATACTTTATATCCCGAAACAGCTGTTGGCAGACGACAATACGAAACCTGCTGGAGTTCCAGCGCATCGCCCTTTCAGTTCAGCGAAACGCAAAGCTGATTTGGACATACCCGGAGCTCAATTCGTTTCTCGGCCTAACTTTCTCAGTTGAGTAGCCAGGGTTGGATCGAATTTTTCTGCTCGTTGTATCCAGCGGTTCGTTTCTACTTGATCCTTATGCATCGTGTAGTGAAGCACGATCCAGTACATTGAGTCCCTCATCATGTTTATCAAGCCTGCGTCAAGGCGCCTGTACGTTTCATGCAATTGAGGAAACTGCTTGGCTTTCAACTCGTGCGCGATTGTCGAGCGAACGTCCTCTGCGAAGTTCACCAAATCGCTACGTACACTCACCGACTCGTCCGTTTTCTTTTGGGTCAACAGTATCATTGCCCAACCTTTCAGATTCTGAACATCCAGGTAGTCCATCTGGACAAACAGAACGGGCATGACTTCATAAATTTTCTCGTATTGTCCAATGAACTTTCCGACATCGTCCTTTGACCGAAGGTACAACCTTAGTGCTTTCCCTCCATTCTGAGAGCGCACTCCGGAACCGTCTTGCAAAAAAAACAGATCATTTGCCCGGCTCGTATCACTGTGAGATTTTTTGTAAGCGACCTGTAGTTGCGCCGCGAAAGTCCGATAATCCACGCCAGCGTGTTGCCTGAAGAAGTCATCAACCGAGTTCGCACTCGCCGACGATTGCATAATGAATATGCCAAACAACAGGCCAACACTAAATACGATGACGCATGTGAGCTTCGATTTATCCGAGCACATTGTCATCGCTCTCGATTCGAAGCTGTGGACTAAACAACGATCACCAACAAGTGTTTGTTTCAACATGACAACCTCTTTAGGGCAGATCTGATGTTTGAGCAGCGTACCGAGAGTTTTGAAGTATTTCTTAGGTACATTCTATCCTACGCCTTTTGAGCGGAAACCGAAATTTCACTCAGTTCAGTAGACGCCAGCTGGCGATTTAGCGCGAGTACATAACCACATTTGATAGGGTGGAATCGGCGTCGTGTGGCAATGACGCGGATTTCTGAGCTGACAAACTGGGTGTCCCGATAGGTGTAGTAGATACTGAGTTGTCTGATCACGATGTGGGTATTCCCACACTTTATTGCAGATTAGTAGGATGCACTACGTGTGTATCCGCAACGAAGCGAGAGGTCGCCGGCAAACAAGCAATACAGGCCGGCCCGCAGCGAACTAGATGCGGCGCTGATCCAAGCGCGCAACGCTGGAGAAGCGAAAGTGTGCGCGCGCGGAATCCGCACAAGCTCGCAAATTGGACTGTTTGGCGGTGGAGGGAGTCTAGCGCTAACCGGTCTCGGGTAGTTGCCAGCCTACGAAAGCGAGCCCCAGACGGTTTCTCAGCGACCTCCCTGATCCCCGCGAATACATAGGGAGAATTGGCCCGCCTTTTATGGAGTTCATGCTACGGTTGAGATGTAACTTTTGGATATTATTAAACTATTGTCTCGCAGCCTTCCTTAAGTGGCGTCCGAAAAACAGGGAAATTGCCAGGTATTCAAACGATTCTTCCCTCTCACATCGGGCTATTTGTACCAAGTTAGCTTCGGGCGTTGTCGCCAGGCGAGTTCCGTGCGGTAGTTGGGACGGGCTGGTCGGCCGCGACCTGGCGACGCCGGGACGTGCTGCTGGAGAATTCCAGTGCCAGCATTTGCCAGCTTTGATAGCGCATGCTAGCATCTCGGATCATACCGTTAGGAGATCGGTCGTGGCCAACCTGAGTGTCAGAAAACTCGATGAAGAGACCCTGTCACGGCTTCGCATTCGTGCCGCCACGCACGGTGTTTCAATGGAGGAGGAAGCCCGACGCATCCTAAAAGAAGCTGTCAGCGCACCGGAACGACTGGGCGATCTCGCGTTGCGAATCTTCGGTCCGATGCACGGCATCGATCTGCAACTCCCTCACAGGACGCCCCATGAACCCGTGGATCTCACCGATTGATTCTGCTGGACACGAACATAGTCTCCGAAGTCATGAAGGTCGCACCGTCGGAGACGGTTTTGGATTGGCTAAATCGAGAGGAATCGAGTTCGCTTTACATTTCAGCCGTCACGATTGGGGAGATCGCCTACGGGCTGCGCATCCTGCCTGACGGTAAGCGCCGATTGCGGCTTAACGACAAATTCGAACAATTCATCGCTTTAGCCTTCGAACAACGCATTCTCGACTACGATGAGCCTGCCGCTCGTATCTACGGCGAGATCATGGGATCGCGCAAGGATTTGGGACGGCCCATGAGTGCACCCGACGGTCAGATCGCCGCGATCGCGCGATCGAATCATCTCACAATCGCGACCCGGAATATTCCCGACTTCGAAGAGTGTGGCGTCGATCTACTCAATCCTTTCGATACTGCAGGCTAAACTGTCACGACCATTACGGCGATTTGTTTCCTAACACAGAACAATTGCGCTAGCACACCTGAACGTGTGGCTGGCGAATTCGCAATTAATAGCTGAAATCACGCAGAATTCAAGTCTCTTGCCATCGACCGCCGCTGCGGTACGGAGCAACCTGGCTATTCTGTTTCTCCACTTGATCACGACCGTCGCCAGGTTGTAAGTGCCGCGACGCCGCGGAATGTCCTACGAAGAAACAGACTGGGTCGACAAGGAAGCGACCTCCCATCGCCATCCATATGTGTAGATACAAGCGGCGGTCCAGGTGCTCGTCGGTGCACGAAGGCCGTTGTTCCCTACGCGCTGGTCTCCAGGTAACGGCTCCAGCATGACTCCAGCCGCTGCCTCGCCTGCGCCCCGGTAACGGATTGCAGCCGCCCGGCAGTATCAATGCTCAGGAGCCCGTCCTCGCAAAGCTTGCGCACGCCGTCGGCGACATCGTAGTCGACCTGGATACCGAAGCGCTGCTGGAGAAAATCC
>JAOTYS010000043.1 GCA_029861795.1 Gammaproteobacteria bacterium
CGCCCATTACAAGCGCGAGGGTGATTAGGATCTCCACCTGGTAATTATTGATGCTGCGCAACATCTGGTAGGTGACTACCCCCAAAACCAATCCCAATACCACACCGCCCAGCGCCTCCTGTGCAAACAGCAGTGAAGCCGCGGTCCACGATATGGTGTCCGGGCTTTGCGCGAGACCGAATAACACCAAGAAGACCACGACACCGACACCGTCGTTGAACAAAGATTCCCCCGCGATTTTGGTCTCCAGACTCTTGGCGATCCCAACTCTCTTTAAGATCGCGAGCACCGCAATGGGATCTGTGGGTGAGATCAATGCACCGAATAACAAACAATAAATAAACGAGATCTCTAACCCAACCGCGCTAAATGCTAACCACATAACGCTGCCGACAATGGCGGCAGACATGACCACGCCGATGGTGGCCAGGCTCGCGACCACCCACTTCTGCTGTGCAAGATCATTAATATTGATATGCAGCGCGCCGGCAAATAGCAGAAAACTCAACATCCCGTGCAGCAACGTATCGTCGAAATCAACACGAGACAACATCCCCTTCGCCATCTGATCGACTTGCCATAGATCCAGTGCGCCTAGACCGATCAGGCCAAGAGAGAAAACCAGCGAGATCAGCATGACCCCAATAGTTGTTGGCAGTTTTATATAGCGATAGTTTAAATATGCGAACAACGCGGCGAGCGTAATCAGTATGGCGCTTAAGTTAAGGAACTCAGCCATTTATCTTTGCAACGCAACGCGCGGTAGATCCCCAACAAGGCCGGTCGCCTTGCGCATCAGGTAACGCTTCATCGGCCCGGAATAATGTGCAAGATCGAGTCCTACATTACGTGCGCCAGCAACCAACGCATGATCATTGCTAAATATCCGCTTGAAACCATCTAGAGACAACATCATTGCCAAATTATCACCCTTACGCCAACGCTCGTAACGTCGCAGCACCGATCTGGCGGCGATATCCACACCAGTGCTTTCAGCATCTTGAATCAACTCGGCCAAGCACGCCGCGTCGACTAACCCCAGATTAGCGCCCTGTCCCGCCAGCGGGTGGAGGCTGTGGGCGGCATCTCCGACCAGTGCGGTGCGCTTGCCGATGTAGGAACGCGCATACATCAGATTCAATGGAAACGATAGACGGTTTGACACCGACTGAATTTCCCCTAATCGATGTTCAAACGCATCCCCTAGTGCAGCCATAAAGTCAGCATCACCTAACTGCAGCAGTGCATCGGCCCGTTCATCATCGCAACTCCAAACGATGGAGCTGTGTCCATCGCGAAGCGGCAGAAACGCAAGTGGTCCCGATGGCAAAAACCGTTGCCACGCAGTATCGCCATGGTGCATCTCGGTGCCAACAGTGGCGACAATGGCGCGCTGTTTGTAGGTCCAACCCGAAACTTCCGCATCAATCGCTGTCCTTACCCGAGAGTCAATTCCATCGGCCCCCACTAGCAGGCGTGAGGCGACTTTACGCTGGTCGTTGCCTTGTACGGTGAGCTCGACACAGTCCGCCCGGTGAACTACATCAAGCAACTCCGCGGGGGCCTGAACCTCGACGTTGGCACTCCCGCCAATACGTTGTACTAACGCGTCGACGATGACCGTGTTCTCAAGGATATGGCCCAAATGAGTCGTGCCGACTTCGGCACAATCGAACTCTATGTGTCCAGAACCACACGCATCCCAAACAAACATTTTACGGAATGGGCTTGCTTGTTGGCGGACAGACTCCCAGCATCCAATGGCATCCAGGATTCGCTCCGATGCTAAACTGATCGCACTAACCCGCAGATCATAACCCTTAGGTGGCAGTTTTTTTGGCTGCTTAGCGTCAATCACGAGCACCTTCAAGGGCGACTCTGCCAGTAAGCAGCCGAGCGCCGCTCCGATCAGCCCTGCGCCAACAATCGTGACATCATGATCGTAGCAAGGTGGTGACATGAACCCGTTACAAACTTGTCCCTAGGGCGAGCCGTGGTAGACGTCCCGCGAGCCCCATGGTGCGGCGTAACAGCGCCCTCTTGATAGGAGGACACAAATCCACAGCTGCAAGTCCTAAGTCGCGAGCCATCGCCACAGGTGGGATCCCATTGCTGAATATCCGCGCCAGGCCATCAGTGAAAACAGTTACCGCCAACGTATCCCGTTTGCGCCAGGCGGCATATTCGGTAAGCACATTCAGGTCCCCCAGATCACGTCCGCGAGCCACTGACTCGGCCAAAACCTCAGCCAGCGCTGCCACGTCGCGCAACCCCAAGTTGAAACCCTGTCCGGCGACAGGGTGCACCGTGTGGGCAGCATTGCCGATCACCGCTACGCGTGGACGCACCGGGTTAGCCACTCTCGTCATCGAAAGCGAGTAAGCGGCCCGACCACCAACCCGTGTAAACTGACCTGCAAGATCTCCAAACGCTTGTTGTATATCACCCAAGAAATCGGGCTCCGGCGAACTCAGCATGTGTTCAACTTGTTGCGGTCTTACCGTCCAGACCACTGCGTATCGCTTTCCGCTCATAGGCAACAGCGCCAGAGGACCAGTTCGGGTGAAACGCTCGTACGCAGTGCCGCAGTGATAGCGTTCAGCAGTAATAGTGCTGACCACCGCGGTCTGACAGTAATCCTTCGTTTGCGCCCGGATACCAACAAGCGTTCTCACGTTTGAGCGACCACCATCGGCTACCACCGCAAGGCGACAACTTAGTTTGCGTTCAACACCCTCCACATTGAATTTCACGCTCGCCGCACCCGCTTCTATTTCAACCTGGGTCACCGAAGCCGGCGATAACAAGGAAATGTTGCCGCGCTGCTGCATGAACTCGAGTAAAGAAGCGCCGATAACCCGGGTGGGCACTACATAACCCAAGGCTGAAACGCCGACATCGGCACCGCTCAAACGGACCTTGCCGGGGTAGCCTCGATCAGAGATATGAATGCGCTTGATGGCAGTGGCTTCACGCGTTGAAATGGCGCCCCATACCCCGATGCCTTGCAAGATTCGCTGTGACCCAAGCGCAAGCGCCACACGTCTTTCGTCGTAGCTTGGCTGGGATTGCACTGCGAGCGGCACCGCTTCAATTACTGCGATGCGCAACGGCGTGTGCGCCAAGGCACACGCCAGGCTTGCTCCCGCCAGACCGCCGCCTATGACTACAATATCGAAGTCTGTATCACACACCTGACTAAACTAGCTTACAGCACAACGGAGGTCGGCGGGCACACCCCTCCTCAAAAAAACACCCGGGGGACCGCCGTGCCGCTCACAGAATACTTAGACACCCAGCTGCAGCCCTAGCTTAGCCGGCCATCAACGCTTCGACCTCATCCACCGTTTTGGGCACATTTTCACTGAAGATCGTATGACCATCCTTTGTCACCAACACATCATCCTCAATGCGAATACCAATGTTTCGCCAACGTTCATCGAGGTCTGGATCATCCGGAATATAGATTCCGGGCTCCACTGTCAGGGTCATGCCGGGTTCTAACAGGCGCCACAAACCATCCACTTTGTAATCACCGACATCATGGACATCCATGCCCAACCAGTGACCGGTCCTATGCATGTAGAAGCGACGGTACGATTCTTTTTCGATTAACTCATCGACTTCACCTTGCAATAACTTCAGATCAACCAACGCTTGCACCATTACCTTGACAGCGGCATCGTGGGGCTGATTCCATAGATTTCCGGGCTGGACCTGCTTGATCGCCGCACGTTGCGCATCCAACACCACCTCATAAATCACTTTCTGGGCGGGGGAATATTTGCCGTTGACGGGAAAGGTTCGCGTGATATCAGATGCATAGCACTCGACTTCCGCGCCAGCGTCGATCAGCAGTAACTCCCCGTCGCGCAACTCATCAGTGTTTTCTGTGTAATGAAGAATACACGCATTGCGGCCACCGGCAACGATACTGGGATACGCGGGACCCGAAGCTCCACGACGACGAAATTCGTACCCGATTTCCGCCTCAATCTCGTACTCCATCATTCCCGGTTTGCAGATCTGCATCGCTCGGCGATGGGCGGCCGCCGAGACTCGCGCCGCACGCTTCATCACGCGAATCTCTTCTACTCTCTTCACCAGACGCAGCTCGTGCAGAATATAGTTCAGATCTACTAGTTCTCCCGGTGCGCTGACCCCTGCTCTAGCCTTTCGCTTCACTTGATTCAGCCAGTTGATGAGTTTGACATCGAAGTCCGGATAGCGACCCATGTTACAGAATACTTTGCTACGATTTTCCAGCAGACCTGGGAGAATCTCGTTGATGTCGTCAATGGGAAAAGCATCGTCCGCACCGTGATTCTCCACGGCTCCTTCCAGTCCCGCCCGACGCCCGTCCCAAACCTCCTTCTCTGGATCTTTTTCCCGGCAAAATAGCACGAACTCTCCCTGCTCCCGACCCGGTGCTAACACTGCAACTGTGTCAGGTTCGGCGAACCCGGTCAGGTAATAGAAATCGCTGTCTGGCCGGTAACCAAAATACACGTCCCGGTTGCGCACGAAATGGGGAGCCGATGGAATTACCGCGATTCCTTCACCCATCAGTTGCATGACGCCACGTCGACGTCGTTCTAATACGGCTTTATCCATATCTCACGAACTAGCTGCTCAAGGCAACGTTGCGATAATCGATACTAGCTATGGTTAAGCTCATCATAGATAAGCTGCGCTGCGACCCTGACGTACTCCTCGATCTCGGTCAACGCTCGCTCTTGCCCCTCGGGGTCATCATCCTGACTCACCTCTGCCTCCGAAATCGCCATAATATCACGCACCAATTCCGGCACGTCTCCGGGATACTCGTTTATTCTTTCGGCCACCCCGCTCATCAACCCAAGGACGAATCCTCGACACCAGTCGGCCAATGCATCGATTCGCTCCCTTAGCATGCAATCATCACTAGGTGAAAACGGCTTGAAATCAAATTGGTCACCCTCCAATTGTGCCGATGTCGAGCGACAGAGTTCGTGCAACATAGCGCGCAGCTCACCTGATAATCTCTGTGTACGATTAACGCGTCCAGCAATCAGCTCATACCAGGAATTGCTTTCGCTGTCCTGATCACCACGGCACAGGTAACCGGACAGAATGCCGTGAACCTCGGCGGCAGTCATCTTGAGATCTTGGTGGCCTAGAGCCGCGGACATTTCGGCGTAGCCGAAATCTTCAACACTAGAATGGTCTGCCGCAATATTCATCAAAAAGCCCTTTGGTGCCGATGTATTCTACACGGGGCCAGGAGCAACACATACAAAGTCGGGAGTAGATTCGGGACAGAGCGTTGACCCCAATCCAGGCTATGCCTATATTTGAGCTAGTACTCACATATTGCAGTTTCGAAGCACAGTTCTACTGTATTGGCAATGTCAGGTGAAATTTTGGACGAAGATCTGAATAATCTAGAACAAAAAGTGGACGAGCTAATCAACGCGTGTCGTCGCCTCCAGGATGAAAATCAAACATTGCGGACGGGTCATGATACGCTGCTCAGAGAGAGAAGCAAATTGGCTGAGAAAAATCGTCTCGCCCGAGTTCGTTTAGAGACAATAATCAATCGACTTAAGACCTTGGAGAAAGAATAAGTGAGGGCCGTTCAAAAAGGTACTAGTGTTAACATTATGGGTAAAGAGTTCTCGGTCGCCTGCAGTGAGGAGGAACGCGAAGAGTTGGAGGCTGCTGCCAGCTTTTTGGACAGTCGGATGAGGGCCATCCAAAGAAGTGGCAAAGTCATTGGTGCAGAACGCTGCGCGATCATGGCAGCGCTCAATATCACCCACGAATTTTTGACTCTGCGAAATCAGTCTAGCGAGACCGAAGAAGTCGAGTCGCGAGTCAAGCTACTAAATGAGAAAATTGAGACAGCGATGAAGCAGCAAAAGGAGCTGTCGTTATGAAACAATGGGACCGAAGGTTATAAAGTTGACGCTGCCTGCGGTGTACGTATTGCTCTGAAATCCCTTAGAACCTAGATTACAAACCGGGGGCGGATAAAGACGCTGTTGTGCACGTCCGTATTCGCGGAAAGCCTGATGTGTCTCTGAAGCTCCCACTTGAACTATTAGGTTCAAGGCAAAGGGGTAACACGGCACAGGCGGGTGGCGTCGCATACTTCACTTTCCAATGAATAAGACTGAGCGCGCTGCTCAGTATCATTTCTTCCACACGGCACAAGCTCATGGCATCTAAGGGTATTGTGCGATCGAGCATGCGGGCTAGACGGCGCGCCCTTCCTGATGATCTGCAGCGAGCAGCGGCGGCGCGGCTGTGCTCACAACTCACGCGGCATACAGTATTCACAAACAGTAAGCGAATCGCTTTCTACCACCCCAACGACGGTGAGATCGATCCGCGGCCGACCCTTCGGTATGCTTGGTCGCTTTCAAAGACTTGCTACCTCCCCGTGCTTTGTCGGACACGTACGCGTCGAGTCTTGTTCGCCGAGATCCAGCCGGACACACGGTTGCGCAAGAATCACTACGGGATACTTGAGCCGGTGGTGAAAGTGCGAGACTGGCTTAATGCCAGGGAGTTAGATTTAGTCCTAATACCTCTAGTCGCCTTTGATAAACAAGGAAATCGCATCGGTATGGGCGGAGGATACTATGATCGCAGCCTGGCATATCTGGAGACAAGAAAGCACTGGCACCAACCTCATATCATTGGGGTAGCCCACCATTTTCAGCTGGTAGATAGAGTAGAGACAGATCAATGGGACGTACCGTTAGACGGTATAGTGACTGACATGCACTACTACCCAGTGCCTTAGCAATAGTTGAGAGCAGCATGAAAATACTGTTTGTTGGAGATGTAGTAGGCAAACCTGGTCGACGAGTATTATTTGCCAACCTCGATGATCTACAAACTCAGCACGGATTCGATCTGGTGATTGTAAATGCTGAGAACGCAGCGGGTGGATTCGGCGTAACAAGGAAGATCGTAGACGAATTCCTCAGCCGTGGCGTCGACGTCCTCACATCGGGAAACCACATCTGGGACAAGCGCGAGGCTCTGGACTTCATCGACGAGGAACCACGTTTGCTTCGACCTCACAACTATCCGCCAGGCACACCGGGGAGCGGGTGGCACGTGGCTCACACTGAAAAGGGTATCCCGGTGGGCATATTGAACATCATGGGCACAGTATTCATGCAGCCCACACTGGGATGCCCGTTTCGTTGCGCGGACCAACTACTGCAAGACAGTGCAGAAGAACTACCTACAGTTATCGTGGACTTCCACGCCGAGGCAACTAGCGAAAAAGTAGCAATGGGTTGGCATCTAGACGGCCGAGTGAGCGCGGTACTGGGTAGTCACACCCACGTACCCACGGCCGATGAACGTATACTCCCTGGGGGTACTGCCTATATATCCGACGTAGGCATGACCGGCTGTTACGATTCGATTATCGGCATGGATACCGCGGGCGTGCTAAAACGGTTCGTACACAAGCTCCCGGACCGCTTTGCGGTAGCGCAAGGTATGGGAACTCTATGCGGAGCCATTGTCACCGTAGATGACGCCAGCGGAAGGAGCATACACATCGAGCGAGTTACGGTTACCGAGGGCGGCGGCCAAAGCTGAGCCAGTGTAGGGCTAACACATGAAATATTGGTTAATGAAGAGCGAACCGGATGCCTATGGCATCAATGATCTAATTGCCCAACCAGCTCGCACGGATCACTGGGATGGGATACGCAATTACCAGGCCCGCAACTTCATGAGCAAAGAGATGAAAGTCGGGGATCAAGCATTTTTCTATCATTCTAGTTGTGCAGAACCTGGCATTGTCGGCATAGTCAAGATCGCACGCGAAGCGTACCTAGATTTCACCGCTTTTGATTCCAAATCAAAGTACTATGACCCCAAAAGCACGCCCGAGAAGCCTCGTTGGTTTATGGTTGATGTCAAGTTTGTGCGCAAACTCAAGCGACCTATTACGTTACAAGAACTCAAAGCACAAGAACCTTTACAGGAGATGCGCCTGCTGCAGCGCGGCAATCGGCTGTCCATTCTGCCCGTGTCAAAAAGAGAATGGGATTACATTGTTAAGTTAGAAAAGCGATAAGAACATGACCGGCGCTGCAGAGGTTATATACCAAGCCTTACATAAAAGGAGAGCAATAGATGAAATTTCGAGACTTAATTTTTGTCGCCGCTGCCGGCGTCCTAGGGATAGTAAGTTCCACGGCAATGGCCAATAAACCTGGTAGCGAAAACTGCCCAGTGGTGCGCATGACCACTTCTATGGGCGACATCGATATTGAAGTCTACTCGACCTCAGCGCCTGCCACTGCGGAGAACTTTCTCCAGTACGTTAGCGAAGGGTTCTACGATGGTCTGGTCTTTCATCGAGTAATTCCAAATTTCGTTATTCAAGGCGGCGGCTTTGAGCCCGGCATGACGCAACGCGCGAATCGTTCCCCCATTAAAAATGAAGCCGACAACGGACTGAAAAATGCAATCGGCACGCTTTCCATGGCCCGTACCAATGAGCCTCACTCTGCATCATCCCAATTTTTCATAAACCTCAATGACAATGAATCCCTCGATCACCGCGGGAAAAACCCGAGTGGTTGGGGCTATGCCGTATTCGGCCGTGTCGTTGCGGGAATGGATGTAGTGGGCGAGATCGCTGTGACAGAAACCACCACGGCGGGCCCGTTCAAGGATGTTCCGGCGAGCGACATCATCATCGAGAAAGCACAGATTCTTTCGCCAGATTAATCTCCTTCCCGGTCACTATCACGTCATAGACTGTGGTCTCGTTCTAAGACAACATCGCTCGATCCACCAACTGAGTTGGCAGAGTCAGCAAGCATGAAGCAGGGCTGCGGCAGTTTACTGTGGTCATAGCCCAGAAAACGTTATAAATGCTATGGATCTGGAAATAACACTGTCGAAGGTTCTGCCTCTACTCATCTACCCGCTCAACCTTTCACTGTGGTTGCTCATTTTTACAGTGCTATCGTTTTGGCGCGGACGAAGAACTCTAGCCGGACTATCTGCTTGCATTTCACTCACGGTGTTGTGGGTATGCTCCACTCCTTTGTTCGCAGAGTTGCTGACCTCGAAGCTCGAGCGCCAGCACTTACCCATCGCGGTGGAGCAGTCTCCCGTAGGGGACGCGATCGTCGTGCTGGGTGGTGGATTGGGCTTGGCCACACCTCCCAGACTGGCTCCGGACTTGGACTCGTCATCTGATCGAGTTTGGCATGCTGCCCAACTTTATCGAGCCGGCAAAGCACCCATTGTCATTGCCTCAGGGGGGAATGTGTTCCCGCAAAAGGTTGGTGAACCCGAGTCTGTCTATACCAGCGAGATCTTGCAGCAATGGGGGGTTCAGAAGAGCGCGATTCTGCTGGAGTCCGCCAGTCGCAATACCTATGAAAACGCACTTGAGACGAAGAAACTCATAGAGACACATGGGCTAAACAAGGTACTTTTGGTGACATCGGCACTGCATATGCCGCGGGCACTCGCCACTTTTCGCTCTGCGGGCATTGACGCAATTGCGTCACCCACCGACTTTCGGGTTACACAATATGAGAGGCCCCTCATTCTGAAATGGCTACCTACAACCGGCTCGCTTTCCGCGACCACTAGCGCGCTGAAAGAATTTCTTGGTATTGCCGTATATCGGTGGCGTGGGTGGGTTAAATCTGTATAGCGCCGGACCGCCGTTCTTCACCTCCACGCGCTTATGTGCCAGCCTTGTCCATCTACTGCAACGGCGCCGACGTACTCAGGATGCGGGTGAAGTTGCTTTACGGTCCAGAAGGAATCGTCCGCCCCATCTGCCTTGGGAATTCGTAAGCTGTTATTGGTTAAATCGTTGCACAAATCTACACTATCCAAGGGATAGCGGATGCCAAAACCTTCAGCTTTGCCGTAGGCCTCCTTTCGAGTCCAACAAGCCAGAAAAGCCGATCCACGTCGGGAATCGGTACATTGTCGAATGGTAGCCGCCTCAGAGGCAGAAAATTTTCGTCGTGCTATCCGATCGTGATCGACCCGGCGTAGCAGGTGTTCAAGGTCGATTCCTAACTCACGCCCCAAAGAAAACGCATATAAAGCCATGCCATTAGAATCAGAATAGTTAAAGTACAGCTTCGGCCAGGCGAACTTATCCGATATATACGGCTTGCCCAGGGGGCCAAATTTGAGCGCTATATCTTCCGGTGAAACACTCAAGTAACGACCGAGAAGGGAGCGCAAATGTGCCCTCCCGGCGATGTACCTGTGTCGATGCTTATCAAACCGAAACCGATTCGCACGTTTGAGTTCCATTTGATGCAATGTAGATCTACACCTATAGATTTCATTTTCAGGCAAATCTAGAGCCAGCCACCAAATGTGAACTTCGTCTGGTGCGAGAGACGGACAAGTCGCGGCGTTCGTCCATTTGGTAAATCTCATGGGTTGGGGTAGGCGTATATTCACTTTCAGACCCGGCGAATACTCGTGCGGACCGTTTTAGAAGGTGTAGCCACTACCATTCGTCCAGCCATCCGCGCAAATAGCGTCTAATCCCTTGACAATGGAGGACATTTCGCTAAGTTGTTGACAGGTGCGTGTGCCGTTCTGGCCAGGTCGACAATAGCCGAGTGAATCGGGAAATCCCATATAACATCGGCGTCGAGAATCGGCCCATCTTTACGCTGCTCGAGATTGCTTAGGCAACTCGGGCATACATAGGCTTGTGTTTATCACACCATGACGTCAAACGAAAACAACAAAGGGTCCAAGAACCCAGAGGATGATCCTGAATTCGAGGGTCTGGGTCTGGATTCACAACCAGACCCCCTGGATGAGTTGTTTGAGACGCCTGGCGCTGAGGACAATGGAGACCTAGAGCTTGAGGACAGCGACCTTATCCTGAGTCGGGCTTTTCATGATACCCCCGCCCCGGAAAAACCGGATGAAGAAGGCCAAAGAAACTCGGTCGCAGATACCTTCCGCAAGATTCTTGGCTCTATTGCTGTACCGAGAAAGCTGTTTACCAACAAGCGTGGAGAAAAGCAAAAGCGAGAATCTCTTAGAAAACGCGAAGAACAGCAGGAAGATGCAAAGGAAGACCAAACCATAGAGGAGATGTTGGGGGACACTTACGGTGCCCCCACCACCCCGGAGTCCGGGATCAAGAACCTGCTCCGTAATAAAGTGCTTGTCGCGGGTCTGCTCACCGCCGCCATAGGCGTTCTGGCCATTGGTGCGGTCAACATGCTTGACTACGACCTCAGTCGATTTTTTGATTTCCAAGTGTCCCGCTCAAAGGACGTCGCTGGTCAACCGTCGGCATCGGTGCAAGCGGCAACTCAAGAGGAGCCAACAACGCCTGCTCAGTTCGAAATCGACATCAAACAAGCTCTCAGCCACTGCTCGGTTAGCGAACATACGCGCGAACGATTCCTCCAATCACTCGGGTCGAATCTCTCCGTCGTCGACGAGACTAATTTTGAAGCTCTTCACGCGATATTGCGGTTCCAAAATAACTACGACTCAAAAAAAATCGGTCCACAACTCGCACTTGTCGAGGAAAAGCGTG
This sequence comes from Gammaproteobacteria bacterium, assembly GCA_029861795.1. Next base: position 11,570 of record JAOTYS010000043.1, read on the forward strand.
CAATACTGGTTGCCCTGACCCAGCCTGCCCTTAGCAACATTGACGACAAGCTTTCATCTCTGTACGCCAATCGCACCAAAATCGAACAACAACTTGCAGTAGCACGAACCAATTTAGAACGCCTGGAAGAAGCAGCACGCAAAGCTAAAGTCCAGACGATTAACGAACTAATTCGCGTACGAGCAGAAGTGGATAGATTGACCGCGGCCGCGAACAGGCTGCCGGCACATTCGGGAATTCGAAGCCTGCGAACACAGCTTGCCGTCCTTGAATCGGCGTTAACCACCCCAATTACCGACCAAGCACCTACACCCATAGACGGTGATCGTGACCCCTGGATTTCAGACATCCGCGCGATGAGTCTCGAGAAATTTCGGGAACGTGCCGAAAGGTTGGTAAACACTGGACTGCTGGAGACGTCCCGCCAGTTTGAAGATCCACTAGCAGAACTGGTCCAGCTACGGATTCAGCAGACAACAGATACCGCAAAGCAGTTAACCGACGCACTCAGCTTTCTTCGCCTGATACACACAGAAACATTAGACGGTCTGTCTGTCGAACAAGTCGATGCAAATCACAGGATTAATGAGTTGATAGGTTCGACGGACAAGATTTGGCTTGATCACACACTCTGCCAAGTCAAGCAGTCCAACAATATCAGCCAAAACTAACAAGAGCAGCACCCGACACCAAACGGGCTGGAGCATAGTTGATGGTCTAGCCAGGGAGAGGCATGTGGCTTAGCGGGGGAAGCATCACCCCAAAAATTAGAGACTATGAGGTACCGACAGCAGATTCATCTGCGCCAAAGCCGACTCCTCAACTGATGTATCGGCACCGTCTTGTTTGCGCTTTAGGATTCGATATTGCAAGCCCTGTCGATTATAAAGCAACGATTCAGACTCATACTTGATTTCCGCAACAAGACCTTCCCCGGGCATGTTGTAAAGACAGACGAACTCAACGTTGTTTTCAGGCATATGGATAGGCTCCCCGAGCGACTTGATTGGGGTGCAAGATTGGAAGCATAACACTCCACGCTGTAATACCCGAAGGCAAACTTACTACTCCGAGTCTCCAGACTTTCGGATTCGGCCACTTCGCTGTATCCTCCTAACCGTCACCGCATCCTGGCTTCCTGGCATTGCGAATGACTGGTTGCAACCATCACTTACCAGCCTGATACAGCGGACCACCACGATGAACTCAGACCAGATGAAAAAAACAGCGGCCAAGGCCGCACTCGATTACATAGAACTTGGTAGCGTAATCGGGGTGGGAACTGGTTCCACGGTCAATTACTTTATCGACGCCTTAAGTCAGGTCAAAGGCAAGATCGATGGCGCGGTATCCAGTTCCAACAACACTACAGAGCGACTCAAGCGCTATGGAATCCCAGTACTGGACTTGAATCAGACTTGGGATATACCACTGTATGTGGACGGCGCCGACGAGCTCACCAAGAATCTTCATCTCACCAAAGGTGGTGGTGGCGCCTTGACTCGCGAGAAAATTATCGCAGCCGCCAGCGATAAGTTTGTATGCATTGCAGACCAGTCCAAGTTGGTGGCTACCCTGGGTGGATTTCCCATTCCTTTGGAGGTCATCCCAATGGCTCAGAGCCTGATTGGTCGTCGTTTAGTGAAATTTGGCGGTCAGCCCATGCTGCGCGAGGGATTCACCACCGACAACGGTAATTTGATCATCGATGTGCACAATCTATCTATCATCAATCCGGTGGAAACCGAACGCGATCTGAACCAGATCCCGGGGATTGTAACTGTGGGAATATTCGCCCAACGCCCAGCTGATGTGGTGGTGCTAGGCAACGCCGAAGGCGTGGAGACGCTCACCTAGGCCGACAGGCCACCATCAATGATTTCTTTAAGGGCGTAATAAGCAGGGTACTTTCGCAAAGTCCCGCAACGATGATCCACCAGACCGTACCCGGGATTGATAAGCTGCCACCAATACACCTTTTCTACGAAGCCTGTGCGGTGTGCGATGCGATAGTACTGTTTCAGATACCGTGCCTGGGTTTCCTCGTCCACCGTGGAGCGCGGATGACCGGAGTTAGGGGTGTAAGGCTTAGTATCCAGAAGTGGCCAATTCACCTCAGTGATCCAAAGCCTCTTCTGGGCGCGATTGGAAACCGATACCATCGCATAGATGAGTCTGAGTTTGCGCTTCAGATCGAAGATGCCATATTGACGAGCGAAGGGCGAACCGCGGCGATTGACGTACAGTAACGAGCTCACTGCGTCAAGTCGATAATCTCGAAGATTCAACAGCGTGCGTAACGTGACCAGGGGCTCGAAATCGATTACCGACGAACCCACTAGGCGAACATTGGGACACTCGGCTCGAACTTGTTCCGCAATTTCCAGAAGCCGTAAATATTCCCCACTGTGGTTCAGACCCCATTTAGTCCGGTTTATCGCATTGCCGATCTGAAAGTCCGAGCTGACCGCACCCAATCGGTTAAAGATCGTATGCAGATTCTCTCGCCACTGGTCTGGATTGAGAATACTGTCACGATTCTGCAGAATGTTGACCAGAAATCGATGACGCGGATAGCGTTCCACTAGACGCTGCACATCGTCGAGCGCCTTAGGGTCCCACGTGGGTACGCGCACTAACAGTTCTCGCACACCAAGCTCATGGACCATGTCATAGCTTGCGTCGTCGTATTTAGGATCTGGAGCTATACTCAGACCCACAAAGTCCTTCACCTCCGGCAGTGCGCTCATGGGCTTGAGCGTAATGTATCTCCAGCATAATGCGGGCGAAGCGAGTAGCGCCGTGCCTGCAATGAGGAGGTATTCCGCAAGATTATCGGCACTAGAGCGAGGTTTTTGTGAGCCGGAAACTCGATGGGGTTGATCCGAGTAGTAATCCCACCAGGAGTGCTCGTCGTTCTCTACGGGTTGTGGCATCACCGAGCCAAGACTAAACACAAATGATTGTTACCCAACATGTCCACTGTCCTTATTGTGGAGAACGTTTTGAGACGGTTGTTGATGTTTCAGGAGGCGATCAATCCTACATCGAGGACTGTTACGTTTGTTGCCGCCCGATCGTATTTCAGCTCACTGTTTCGGCTAACGGGAACCTCGGGCAGCTCACAGCCAAACGTGAAGATGACTAGGCTGCCCCTCGTCGTCTGAACCGCATGTCCCAAACCCGATGCCCGAGGGAATGGCTACGCCTTTCATACTTGCTGTTTGGTCGGTGGCTCACACGAGAAAGACAATCGACGCTGTTAATAGTTTCTAGCTCAGTTGAGACGGCCGCGAGTGCCATTATCTGGCGCGCGTAGTCCTCACAGTCGGTCGCAATATGAATGTCCCCGCCAAACTTAAGTCGCGACACCACCAGGGACAAAAACTCAGATTGAATCAAGCGTCGCTTATGGTGGCGTTTCTTAGGCCAAGGATCGGGAAAGAAAATCAACACCCGATCCAGAGAGGACTTAGGTATCCCCCGTTCCATCACGTCCTGGACATCCATTGCGAACACCCGCACATTGCCAATCCCATCGCGCTCTAACCTTAGCAAAAGGCTACCCACTCCAGGTCGATGCACTTCCACTCCAATGTGGTTGTGCTCAGGATTCTGGGCCGCCAGATTGGCTAGCACCTCACCGTTACCAAAACCGATTTCAAGGATGGTGACAGCATTTCGACCAAACAGCTTGACCGTATCGACCGGACCGCGGTGGAGGTCAACCACGTATACCGGCCATAACTCGGCTAAAGCCCTGCGCTGAGCAGACGTGATGCGCCCCTCCCGTCGCACATAACTGCGTATCGGGCGCTGCGGTTCAACAGTCAAAGATGCACGCAACAAAACGGACAGCTCACCTCATCAGCGATCACCGTATCAACGCCTCAGAAAAACACTCCGTCGTGCGGTGACGATGCGTTGGCATAACGCCGTCGCGGCATTCGCCCCGCCCGATACGCGTCGCGCCCAGCCTCAATGCCCTTACGCATTGCGCAGGCCATCAACACTGGATGCTTGGCAGCGGCGATCGCTGTGTTCATTAATACACCATCACATCCTAGCTCCATTGCTACGGTGGCGTCGCTCGCCGTTCCCACTCCCGCGTCCACCAGGATGGGCACAGTGGCCTCCTCTACGATAGTAAGGATGTTGTACGGGTTGCGGATTCCTAGGCCCGATCCGATGGGAGCAGCCAGGGGCATAACGGCGACGCAACCGACCTCGGCCAAACGCTTTGCCATCACCGGATCATCAGTGGTATAGACCATGACCTGAAAATCTTCTTTGATCAGTGCTTCGGCGGCTTTCAGAGTAGCTGGGATATCCGGGAACAACGTCTTTTCGTCGCCCAAAACTTCTAGCTTCACCAACGAGTGTCCGTCCAGCAACTCGCGCGCCAACCGACAAGTACGGACCGCGTCCTCCGAGCTATAACAGCCCGCTGTGTTTGGCAGAATGGTGTACTTGCTCGGCGGGAGCACTTCGAGCAAGTTAGGCTCATTGGGGTTCTGTCCAATATTGGTACGCCTGATGGCGACGGTGACAATCTCCGCACCGCTGGCCTCTATGGCCCGACGGGTCTCATCCAAATCTTTGTACTTTCCGGTGCCCACCAACAGACGCGATTGATATACGTTACCCGCAATCACCAACGGATCATCGAGTTGCAGCGCTGATTGAACCTGAGACATTCGCGTTACCCGAGCTTGAATAGGTTCAAATTATACTCCTGTGCGCACTCACCCGCCGCCGATAGCAGTCACTATTTCTATTCGATCGCCAGCACGGATCTGATACGCGGTGTGCTCGCTGCGCGGGACGATGGCTTGATTTACCTCAACGGCCACTCTCTTATCGGCGAGACCCATGTCGACGATCAGTTGCCACACTGTGGTGTCCGCATCTACTTTTCTGGGCTCGCCATTAACGTGAATCTCCATGGGATCACAGCGTAATCGGCGCGGAGCGGGAACGTCAATCAATCGCCTGGAACACCAAAGCTCACTTCCTAGAATTCCTCGGATTTAGACCATTTTCCCCAGCAATGTTTATCTACCGGTTGCGGCCGGCAACCCAGCATTGTATTTTTCGGCTCGCCCGGTTCGGTGGGCTTTTCCCTTAGGGGTGCGGAGATCCAACAATGCAAGATGGAAACAACGTATACATCGTGGACGGCAGCCGCACGCCTTTTCTAAAGGCACGGGGCAGGCCAGGCCCATTCGCCGCAGCCGATTTGGCGGTTGCCACGGGCCGACCTTTGTTAGGCCGCCAGCCATTTGCTGCGCAGGCGCTTGACGAGGTGATCCTCGGCTGTGCTGCCCCCAGTGCGGACGAGGCCAATATCGCTCGGGTGGTGGCGTTACGGTTAGGTTGCGGCGACTCAGTGCCAGGATGGACGGTACAGCGTAACTGCGCGTCTGGCATGCAGGCGCTGGATTCGGCCGCACAGAATATTGTAACCGGCAGGTCTGAATTGGTGCTTGCCGGA
>JAOTYS010000390.1 GCA_029861795.1 Gammaproteobacteria bacterium
GAGGATTGCCAGCCAGTAGATCAATATTCCCAAGATATCGATCGTGGTCTTCGTGATTCCCCCTTGTTTCAAGAACTTGTCAATGCCGGCCTTTTCCGTCACGACATTAAAATTGACAAGCTTGAGACCCTTAATCACGGCAAAAAGCAGGAATTTAGCGATCAACCAACCTGCTACCAGAATGACAATGGCAAGTAACAGCTTGGGCATAAACTCGCCCAATTGGACCAGAAAGCCCCGACCGGTCTCCAAAGTTTGGGTAACTTGGTTCATAGCCACTCTCCCGTTGTCATAGGTTATCGTCACGATTCTTGCGCGCCGGCCGTACCGGAGTCAATAGTTAACTACCGGCAAGCGTCTCCGAACCGCATGCAACCAGCGGTTCATTACCCTATACTCCTCGCCCGGGTGCTGGGCGACCTCGCCAGCACCGGTTAGATTCAACGTGTCTAACGGGATAAGGACAGGCGTCGATGAAACTTCTATATGACTTCTTTCCGCTATTGCTTTTTTTTGCAGCATTCAAGCTTTACGATATTTACATCGCTACCGCGACTGCCATCGTCGGAACGTTTGTGCAAGTGGGATGGCACTGGTTTCGGAGCCGCCGTTTCGAAACCCTGCATCTGACGACTCTAGGAGTGCTGGTCGTATTCGGCGGCCTGACCTTGTTGCTGCGCGATGACACCTTCATACGCTGGAAACCAACGATCGTTTACGTGATCCTTGCTGCTATTGTCTTCGCCAGCCAGTTTATCGGAAACAGGACAGTTCTTGAGAGAATGTTAGGCACACAGGTCACACTCCCTCAACACATATGGAATCGTCTCAATCTCAGCTGGGGAATCTTCTTCTTGTTTCTCGGCGCACTTAATCTGTACGTCGCATTTTATTATGGTCTCGACCAGGATACCGAAATTCGCCTCGCTTTTTGGGTAAACTTCAAAGTCTTTGGTTTGCTCGGACTCACCACGTTATTCGTTCTCGTACAAGCGATCGTGATGGCCAAATACATAGCCGATGAAACCGAAGAGGGAGAAGGCTGATGTATTATGCTATCAATGGTACAGATGTCGAAGACAGCCTCGGTAAACGCCTCGGCGCCCGGCTTGCACACATCGCACGCCTTCAAGAACTAAAAAATGAAGGTAGGTTGCTTTTGGCCGGCCCTTACCCAACCGTCGATGCCGAAGATCCGGGCGCGGCCGGTTACTCGGGTAGTTTAATCGTGGCTGAATTCGATTCGCTCGAAGAAGCCCAGACTTGGGCACGAGTGGACCCCTATGTGGAGGCAGGGGTCTACAGTAACGTTAGCGTTAAACCATTCCGTAAAGTCTTACCTTAAAGAGTAGTTTCACAATTAAGAAGAGATTGGTATGAAGATTAGTGGGTGATGCCGATTTCGGGTGGCTGGCGCAAGAAAAATCACGGGATGCAAAGAAGTCAATAGTTAAGTGTTCTGAATCAAGTCGAGGAATCGAGCTTCATCTAGGGTGGCAACTCCAAGCTCCGTCGCCTTGGTTGCTTTACTCCCAGGGTCTGTGCCCACCACTACGTAATCGGTCTTCTTTGACACGCTACCCACAACCTTAGCGCCCAACGCTTGTAGTACTGCCTTCGCTTTGGCGCGAGACATTGATGTCAGCGTGCCTGTCAACACGAACGTCTTTCTGCTAAGCGGCGATTTATGGCCGCGCTCACCCCTTGCGCTGGGCCCGGGTTGTTTGAGCCGGTCGATAACCGGCTTGAGTTTCTTAATGACCTGTCGGTTGTGTTTTTCGCGGAAGAATGTGTAGATATTATCGGCCACGACTGGACCTACATCCGGAACTCGCTGGAGATCGTCTCGGTTGGCCCGCATTAGCTCGGCCAAGCTGCCATAGTAAGTTGCCAAAGTCTGTGCTGTCGCTTCACCTACGTCACGGATACCCAACGCATAGAGGAAGCGCGCGAGGCTGGTGTCTCGGCTTGCCTTCAGGGCGGCGACCAAATTAGCCGCCGATTTTTGTCCCATACGTTCTAGTTCAGCAATGTCCTCCAATTTAAGCCTGTATAGATCCGCAAGGTCGTGCACTAACCCGCGCTCGTCAAGCTGCTCAACCAATTTATCACCGAGGCCTTCGATATCCATCGCGCGCCGCGATGCAAAGTGCCTAATCGCCTCCCGGCGTTGGGCTGGGCAAAAAAGGCCGCCGCTGCAGCGGGCGGCGGCTTCACCTTCACGACGAACCACATCTGACCCACAAACGGGGCATTTCGTCGGCAGCTTAAACCGTCGCGTACGTTTGGGCCGTTTCGAGCGCACAACCGCGACGATCTCAGGAATGACATCGCCAGCACGACGCACAATCACCGTATCGCCAACGCGTACATCTTTACGCTCGACCTCATCCTGGTTATGCAATGTCGCATTCGTTACCGTTACACCGCCAACCGATACGGGCTCGAGTCGCGCCACTGGTGTCAACGTACCAGTACGACCGACCTGAACCGAGATATCAAGCAGTTTGGTTAGCTCCTCCTCGGCTGGAAACTTATGTGCAATCGCCCAGCGTGGTGCGCGTGAAATGAATCCCAGTTTGTGTTGCTGTTCTATAGCATTGATCTTGTAAACCACACCGTCTACCGCATAGTCGAGATGCCCGCGGCGGTTAAGCAAATCTTGGTAGTATTCGAGACATTGTTGCCACCCCTTTGCCGTGCGCGTTTCGGGACAAACTCGCAGACCCCAATCGCGAAATCGCATCAACATACCATAATGCGTTTGCGGGAGCTTTCCACCATCGACCTTGCCAAGACTGTGGAAGAATATTTCAAGCGGGCGTTCGGCACTAACACGCGGATCCAGTTGACGCAGACTCCCGGCGGCAGCATTCCGAGGATTCGCAAACAGCTTGCGGTCATGTTGTCGCTGGCGAACATTCAGCGCTTCAAATCCTTGCGTGGTCATGTACACCTCTCCACGCACTTCGAGCACACGGGGATAGCCTGCCCCCAATAATCTTAGTGGTACAGATCCGATCGTACGCACATTGTGCGTAACGTCCTCGCCGGTTAGTCCATCACCACGCGTTGCAGCGCGTATTAGAACACCATCTTCGTAGAGTAGGCTTACAGCGACACCGTCCATCTTGGGTTCCACCACGTATTCAATCGACGCCCCGCCTACCCGGTCGCACACGCGCCGATCGAAATCTTTGATCTCTTGATCTGAAAAAGCGTTCGACAGAGAAAGCATCGGAACATCATGTTTGACCTTGGCGAATTCCTCGAGTGGTGTGGCGCCAACCCGCTGCGTCGGCGAATCTGGTGTAATTAAATCCGGGTGTAAATTCTCTATTGATAGCAGTTCATTGAAAAGACGGTCGTACTCGGCATCCGGGACCTCGGGATTATCTAGGACGTAGTATTGGTAATTGTGATGATCGATGAGCTCGCGTAGCTCTTTTGCGCGTGCGCGAGGCGATCCGCTAATCATGGATTGAAGAAACGCAGTGCCGTCTCGCTTCCGGCCACAATCCCATGCGCACTAATATCCGATGTAATCTGTCCGATTTGTCGCTGAATCGCAGCAAGATTCTCCTCGCTGAGAGGTCGTTGATCCTGATCGATCATGCGTCCACCCAATATTTGAGACAAACCCTGCGCTGTCTCAACCATTTTACGAAAAACACGGGCCGGATCTTGCACGCATGGAATGGTCATAAACAAAGTTAGGCCGCGTGTCTCAAATGAGTCCCAGGAATCAAGGTCGAACGAGCCGGGTTGGTAGAGATTAGCCATACTAAAGAGATGTCGGCAACCATCGGCGTTGTTATTTTTCATGTGAAAAATATTCATTGCGCCAAAGTGCATGCCAAAATGTTCGGCTGCTTCCTTGATCGCAGGGCCGGTAAAACCTGCATTGTTAGCAGCCACATTTACGCTCGCAAGTACATCATATTTCTGTGCGAACTGCTGTAGTTCATGCGCGGTCGTGAGTGCATGCTCAACCGTCATCACCAGCCTGGTACGGCGTTTGAGGGCATCGGCAAGCTTTAGGGTCACCTGCAAGAAGGTCTCGAGCTCGGATTCTTCTATAGGTCCGCGTTCATCGACCATCTGAATCGCTAACGCCAAGTCACTGTATTGAGAGTCCTCGGCATCGCGTTCCAGCGGAGACCAGTTACCAGCCAGGTAACGCAATCCGTATAACTGTCGTGGCTTTTCAAGCACATACTCATTCTGCTTATAGATACCTAACGCCTGATCGCGAAGTAATGGACCTCTGCCTGGCAGGTGAACGATAAAGTCTATTTTGGGGTTGGGCCCGTGTTCTTGCCCAGGCGGAAAAAGGTATTCTAGACTGCCGGTCTCTATACCCGCCGACGACGTTAGGGTTGCGGCAGCGAGCGGACCTATGCTTACCGGGACTGAGGCCACGCGTTCGGCGTTTTCGAATTCTTGCTGTAATTCGGCATCCTGTATGAACGACCTCGTAGCTACGAACCCGTCGGATTTAAGTGATCGCTCGATCAAGTCCGTGGGCGGGCCCGGGTTGATATCTAGTGGCTGCGCGCCGCTAACCGTAACCTCGGCAG
>JAOTYS010000391.1 GCA_029861795.1 Gammaproteobacteria bacterium
CACCGAGAGGAGCCTGGACGTGCGAGCTACATACAATGTAGTTGGATGCCTCCTAAGAGATTTGAAAGAAGACATCGCGCGAGATGGGCACTGCCTGGCGTTTCATTCCTATGATCATGACCTCAACAAGCGCCAACTGACTCGGTGTAGACAAATCGATTCGGAAATCATCGGATATCGAGCGCCTCGCTCGATAATAACGGCGGAACTAAGTGATTATGAGTTGCAGCGTCATGGATTTAGGTGGTTGGCGAGTTCAGCGAAGTCACTGGGAACGAGATTGCCTAAACAGGACATTGGGATTGCAAAAATACCAATTCTGTTTGACGACTTCGAATTGTTCAGCCGAAGAACAGATTATCACGAGTGGGAGGCCAAGGCCCTGGCGACCATAGTGAACAGCCCCATTGCGGCTTTCTGTTTACACGACTGTTATGCTTTCCACTGGCTACCTTATTATCGGAGATTTCTCGAGAGAGTACTCCAACTAGGAACCTTCAGTGTGCTGGACAATGTTGAGAAGGATTATAAGCTAGCGTGACTACTCGACTGTGAAAGCAGCTACTAAGCTTGGCCTCAAAGTCGTAACGAAGCATGAAGCTATGGACCAAGACCATTCGGTCGTTGAGCTTCGCGTGTATCGTGCGGGTACGCAACAGTAAGTTGTTTTCATTCTGACGCAGCTTCGGTATGGAGGGGTGACGCTACAGATTCCATATCTAACGACAGATGGACGAAAGTGCTCGGGCCGCGAGCCTGTCAGATAGGTTTATTTTATTTCGAACCGTAACCCATTGCGTGGGTAGGTCGAGCCAACTTGCAAAAGGAACAATTCCAAAGAGCTCTATACGAGATCGGCCTTCAGCCCGGCGACGTTGCGTTCATGCATAGCTCCCATGAGCATCTGGCTGCGCTTGGTATGCCGGCGCTGCAAATAATAGAGTCGCTTTGCGCTGCCGTTGGTGAACGCGGAACCGTGGCAATGCCGACTTTTCCCAAAGAAAGACTCTTCCATTTTCTCAAAGAAGATCGAGACCTAGACCAGCACCCCGTGTTCGATTGTCAAAGGACCCCCTCGTATTCCGGACTCTTAACGGAGCTTTTTCGACGGTTGCCAGGGACGGAGCGGAGTCTCCATCCTACGCATCCGATCGCCGCCCATGGTGCTGACGCAGATTGGATCACTGCGGACCATCAATCGGGTCACACACCATTTGATAAGGTATCACCATTTCAAAAGTTACTCGAGCGTGATGCCTGTATCGTGAGGATCGGGCGGTTCAAACAAGGAGCTATGACTATCCGACATCTTGCGGACCATATGTTTCAACAGTACATCCCTTATCCTGTTTACAGTCGTACCGCGGCTCGCGTGCGCGTTATCGACAAACATGGACTGGAACTTACCGTAAGCACGAGAGTGCTCAATCAGGACATCTCGTGTAACCATCTGGACCTGATCGACGTTTTGACAAAGGAAGGCCTAATGGCGACGACAAGCGTTGTCGGTGTGCCCCTGTCTCTTATACATGCCGAAACGTATATAAATGCTTATCACAGTTACTACAAGCAAGGCCTCATCCGGCACTATCCGCGATCAAAAACACAACACGCTCTTGTAGAGCGAACGATGAATAGTAGGGGTGGTAGCCTTAAGCAACGACTCAAGGCGATCTTGGTGGAACAGGCGAGTGATACAGTACGAGAGAACGATATTCACGACAACATGTCGCTGTATGGAATAGGACTTGCACTCGACTCGGTTGGCATAGTGTCCCTTGTGTCTCGACTGGAAAGTGAGTTTGATGTCTTCTTTGAGTCAGAAGAAATCGCTGCGGGCCTGGATACATTCGGAGCATTCCTACGAGTCATTCAGAAAAAACTACATCAGAACCAGGATTACTCACAACACAACGACTGACTTCGGGGCTGAAATTGATGTTCGTCGCTGGCTATTTGAGGACCTCGCTTTGATGAAAACTTGGTATTAGTCGTCGATGAAATAAATTCGATTGCGTCGGCCGTGGCCGAAAGGAAAGCTTTGTTTCAATGCTTCGACGTCGCTATACCTGGCCGTATTGGCACAGCTTGATAATCAATGGAGAACAGGGGGCTTGTTACAGGTCAGTTAGAGCGCCACTTAATGTTTGGCGTTAGATGAATGCACACGACAACTTCATCGATCGTTACGGATAAGAACATCCGAATGCAAATCCGCGACAACCAGACGTCACCACCAAAATTAAGAACTCCAGGTCTATCAGTCGACGCGTTTCTGGGTCAGACTCTTCAAACTCCAATGACGTCTTCGTGGAACTCGGCACAATAGCACGCAAGCTGGTACGGCACTCAATCCTTTCCGCCGAGACCCCGGACGACTTCATGGATGGGTCTTCCATACCAACGCGCATGCTTTTCGGTCAACCGCGATCTCAACGCACCGTATACCCCGTGCTTGTCGAAGATCTTGTGTAAGTCGTTGACCTGGGCCTCTCGGTCACGGAGGGTGAGACGCTCTCCATGGTGGTCGCGTTTGAAGTACAAGACCTCCTCGACGATGCTCACGCTCGCACCATGCTCCAAGAGCGTCCAGATGAGGTCGTAGTCATCGGCTCCGGTCTCACCGATAGTCTCGTCCACGCCACCTACCTCCAGCAGTTTGTCTCTCTGGAACAGATAGAGGTGCGAAAGATAGCTGGCCTGTGCCTGAAGGGTTCCGAGCTGATTGAATTCGTGGCTGGTAATCCGACGCTCGATCCCTAGGGCGGTTACACCGTCGGCCGCATAGTTACTAAGCTGTGTGGAGACAATGTCGCTATCATAGGGGAGACATTTGCGGAGTGCTGAAGGATGGAGCCAATCATCGGACAGGAGGAATCCGACTCTGTGGCAGCTTGCGTCTCGGATTCCGCGATTGAGGGCCGCAGCGAAGCCCTCGTTTTCTGGTCGCCCGATTCGGAGACCCTCCGCTTCCTTGGATAAATGTTCGATAAGCCGAAGGCTCGTCGCTGGAGTTCTCTCGGAGGGTACGACGATCACCTCAGCCGGAACGGTCTGATCTAGCGCGGAGAGAATACAGCGCTCCAACCAGGTGTCGACTTGCCTGAGAAGGGGAATGACAATCGTGGCTTGGAATTGCATGAATGGTTGGACACCTGGTTCAAACCGAAGGGGCGTGTGGGACTGATGGGAAATACAAAAGAATCTGTGTCAGTTGACTGAAGCGATGAGAGCTTCCACTAGGTCGCGGACGTCGTGTGGGTCTCAAGTTTCCCGTCATCGCAGGCGTCGCCAGGCTCACTCCGGCCACGGGGTGACGCTCAACCCAGGCGGCCGCGCACGAACTCACGGACGGTTTCGGCGTTGTGTTGTTGATCGCGACCAAGGGTTAGACGATAGACTTCGGAGCGCGAGAACAGCTTGCGCGCATTTCGTAGCCGCGACCACGCCACCCCCGCCTTCGCCGCCACCGCTATCGGGCTGTGACTCAGCAAAAACTCAAGTCCCTGAAACAAACCCAGACCCACCACACAGTTCACCACCATCGAGTGGTATCTTTGCCGCATATTCACCGGCTCGATCCGACACTCCCTCGATAAACTGCGCCGCCCCAAAAATACAATCCCCGGATCCGCCGATGGCCGAACTCTATCAGCGAAATACTCGTAATTCACCAGCACTTTCGGCCCAAACTCCATGCGTTGAATGGTCCGTGTCTGCTCGGGCGGGATGTCCCGCTCGCTGCCCGGCAACAACCCCAACCTCAACGGAAACGCATGCACACGTCCGTCCGCAGAGATCAACGGCGAGTCATCAGAAAGAAAGTCAAACTCCCCATAACGCAACAACCCCTGACTCAATGTGCTCTTGCCCCCTCCCATCGGCAGTATCGCCAACACCGCTCGACCCTCAACCCCCATCGCCATCGCATGAATACGGTGCATCTTGCGTTTATCCAAACACTCCCCAATATGCGACAGCAAAAATAAATACGTCGCCTCGTACTGGATATCCAAATCCTTCGTGTAAATCCGAAATACCCTGCGACCACGATCCCAGATGCCCAGCGCCCGTCCACTATAGTCCACATAGGTACATCCGTTCTCAGTCAGCGATATATTGCGCGGCGTGTACGTCGTCGCTACCCCATCAGGTGCCTCTTCGTACGGTGGCTCTTCACTCAACAATTCCACTTCTATTGGGTCGTCAACCCGCTCTCGTCTAAAAAACTGGAAATCGCTCGCCACCATCTCCACCGCCGATGAGCTCCCCCCACTCACCCGAAAACCACATCCATACACATCTATTTCTAAACTCCTCACTCCCATAATCAAATCATGCGTACGACCGCGTCCTCCAATAATGTGGCTCGGTAGCTGCGGCTACATTTCTTTGTTAAAGATACGATCATTACTCATACACCACGAACGGCTCACCCCCTTAACCACCTCAGCCAGAGAATGACGTAGTCATTAGCTGTTGGTTGCCGGCTCGGCACTCTTGGCAGTTCAGTTTATGACTATGGTTTATTCTGTATGTCAAATAGTACCTCG
>JAOTYS010000044.1 GCA_029861795.1 Gammaproteobacteria bacterium
TCGATGCGTTGGATCGCACAAGGTCGAGTTACCGTCAATGATCAGTGTGCTCATGTGGGACAGCGCATCGATGCGAAAGTCAAGGTTCGCATTGACGGTGAGCTGGTGACGATCGATGCTGTCGCTGCTAATCAGCAGCGCGTTCTCGCCTATCGTAAACCTGAAGGGGTGCTATGCACGCGCTCCGACGGGCGGTCTAGACCGACGGTATTTGATCACCTCCCGACCCTTAGTCGAGGGCGTTGGATCACAGTGGGACGTCTGGACATCAATACGTCTGGTCTGTTATTGATTACTACTGATGGCGAACTGGCAGCTATGCTAATGCACCCAAGTGCGGGGATCGAGCGTGAGTATGCTTGCCGGGTGCAAGGCGAAGTCACGCCTGCCATGATCGGCAGACTGACCAAAGGCGTAATGATAGATAACCAATCGGCTCGATTTGAACGCATAACTGATGTGGGCGGGCGCGGATCCAATCATTGGTATCGGGTCGTGTTGATCGAGGGTCGCAACCGCGAAGTGCGTAAGCTCTGGCAGGCCGTGGGTGTTCGCGTCAGTCGTCTAATT
The DNA here is from genome assembly GCA_029861795.1 of Gammaproteobacteria bacterium. Next base: position 571 of record JAOTYS010000044.1, read on the forward strand.
CGAGTGAGGTTCGGTCCCATAGAGCTAGACAGGGGTATGCGCCTGGGCAAGTGGCGTGAGCTCAGTGACAAACAGTGCGATAGATTGCGATGCGCCGCTGACATGCCGCAACTTGCGAAGTGACGATGGTAAGGGAACCCAGCATTCGGCACGTTTACAAACGGCTGCGGGGCCGCTATGGCGAGCAAAACTGGTGGCCCGCGGATTCGACGTTCGAAATAATGGTGGGGGCTGTGCTCACGCAGAATACCGCGTGGATAAACGTCGAACGGGCGCTAGCTAACCTCACGGTCGCCGGGGCTTTGGATCCAGTATCCCTAACCACCGCACACCCTAAGACCGTGGCGAAATGGCTGCGGCCGTCGGGTTACTTCAACGTTAAGACTAAACGCGTTCGTGCGCTGTGCCGATGGCTACTGCAGAACGGTGGGTTGGCTAGGATCGCGCGTTGGGATACCGACAGACTGCGTGCTGAACTACTAGCCGTCAACGGTGTGGGGCAGGAGACGGCGGACGATATTCTGTTGTACGCGTTTCAACGACCACTATTTGTAGTCGATGCGTACACCCGACGTATATTTTCTCGATTGGGTCTGTGTGTCGCTGACGAAAGCTACGACTCACTGCAGTCTCATTTTCACTCTGAGCTGCCGCACAAGGTGCCGATTTTTAACAACTATCATGCACTTATCGTTCACCATGGAAAGCACGTTTGCAGGGTCCGGCCGCTCTGCGTCGACTGTTGTCTGGCAGATATTTGTCCCGGCGGTGCGGCGGCCTAGACTTAGTTGACTATCCCAGTGTTATCGCGATGATGATTAGTGTTATCACTGCGGTTCGAAATGCTGCAGAGACCATTGCAGACACCTTGACTTCAGTGGCTTCTCAGACCTATCCGCAAGTAGAACATATCGTCATTGATGGCAACTCCAACGATAACACCATGGAAGTGGTCGATCGCTTTGGTCCGAATGTGCCCAAGGTGATTAGTGAGCCCGATTCAGGGATCTACGAAGCAATGAACAAGGGTATCCAGCATGCCGAAGGGGAGATCATCGGCACTCTAAATGCCGATGATATCTATGCCCATGATCATGTTCTTGAGACTGTGGCTAAGGTGTTCGCTTCACAGCGTGTGGAATCTTGCTATGCGGATCTGGTCTATGTAGATCGCCAAGATTTGAGTCGAATTGTTCGATATTGGAAGTCACGACCGTTCAAGCCTGGATTGTTCGCACGTGGATGGATACCGGCGCACCCCACATTCTTTGTGAGACGCTCCGTGTATAGACGTTACGGAGGTTTCGATCTTCAGTATGCGCTTCAGTCGGATTTTGAACTGGCGATGCGATTTCTCGAAGTGCATCGTATAAGTGCAACTTACATTCCCGAGATATTCGTAAAGATGCGGTTGGGCGGGGCGACCAACAAAAGCATCAAGAATATTGTGAAGGGAAACTTAGAATCCTATCGCGCCTGCAGGTTCCACGGCCTTCAAATTTACGCCGTACCTTTCTTCGTTAACAAATTCCTGTCGCGGTTGCCGCAGTTCTTGAGACGTCCGCACGGGTCAGATGTCGATGTAATTTAAGGTCGTCTTGCGATGACTTTATGCTAGCCTTCAGACATCAAGCGAATCTTCGAGTATCTGTGCGCTAAACGCTTGACCTGATACACCGCGGCTGTCCGGTCCGATTAGATATAAGTATGCTGGCATGACGTCATCGGCAGTCAATAGCTCTGACGTGTCTTTACCGGGATATGCTCGGTGTTGAAAGCCTGTCCTTACCGGTCCGGGGTCCAGGGTGTTCACCCGCACATTGGTGTTCGTCTCCAGTTCGTCCGCCCAGATTCGCATCAGCGCTTCGATCCCGGAACCCGCCACCGCATAGGCTCCCCAGTAAGCGCGGCCGCGACGTGCAACATCGGCGGAGGTGAAGATTACGGATGCATCTTCAGACTTTTTTAGCAACGGCAAACAGGCGCGGGTAAGAAGATAGGGTATGTAAAGATTCACCCGCATCACTCTGGACCAGGTATCTAGATCGTACAAATGCAATGGTGACAGGATGCCGAGTTCTGCCGCGTTATTTAGTAGGCCGTCTAACTGTCCAAACTCAGCATCGATTTCTTCAGCGAGCTGTTTACAACCACCTTCGGTAAACTTGGCCAGATCTTGGATCACGATAGATGACGCATGCGCCCCCTGCGCGCTGATATCGTCACGCAAACTGGCTAGCTCCGAAGCGGTGTGTCCAAGCCCAATCACGCTGGCGCCGTAACGGGCAAAGCTCACCGCCGCAGCTCTACCAATGCCGTCACCCACGCCAGTAACGAGAATGACCCGATCTTTTAGCAGATCGTCATCCGGCTTGTAGTCGAGCATTGTATCGTCTGTCGTTAGCTAAAGTATTGAGCGCGGTGCTGCCATTCTCTTATGCAGCATTTCCAACGCGGTTGCTTGTGTTGGGGGGCCATGCCGTGTTACTTGGTAGCGACCTGGCAATGTCACCTTTCACCCCTGGGCGTTTATGAATAGTAAGGCGCGCCTAAGTTCGGCGTTGGAGATCTACCCAACTCAATAAATCAGTGGGCGCGCTCAGCATGCCATCTGCTCCCCATTGTTGGGGATGGTCATTGGCATGAATATAACCAAATAGTGCGACCAATGTTTTCATTCCCGCACGACGACCGGCTTCAATATCACGCTCGGCATCGCCCACCATGATGCAGTTTCGGGCTGACGTGCGGGAGAGCTTGCACGCATGGAGTAGCGAGTCGGGGTGAGGCTTGGTACGGCAGGTAGTATCGCCGCTGACAATGCATGCTGCCCTGTGGCTGAGTCCTAGTTCCGACATTAGTGGGTCGGTCAAGAAGGCGGGTTTGTTGGTAACAACACCCCACTTGACTCCCAACTGCTCAAGGCTCGAGATCAAAGTCTCCATACCGGGGAATAATGTTGTGTCATGACACAGGCGATCCCGGTACAGCTGCAACAGTCGATGGCGCAGAGCCTCGCCACCGGGATCGTTTTGGCCTAAACCGAAGCCACGCTGTATCAAGGCGACACTGCCATGTGAAACATGCGGGCGAACCTCGCGCACGCTCAATGGTTCGAGTCCCTCTTGGACAAGGAGGGTATTTAGGGCATGTGTCAGATCAGGTGCAGTGTCCGCCAGGGTTCCATCCAGATCGAACCAGACGGCGTGAACTTCATCCATCGGCCATCGTCATATGGGCAAGATAATTGACGTCAACACCCGGACCAAGTGTGTAGCGCTGGGTGACTGGATTGTACTGCATACCGATAAGTTCGCGCAGGGTCAGGGCCGAAACATGGCCCCAATGCTCCAGTTCCGACGGTCGGATGAATTTGGCATATTCATGGGTGCCTCTGGGTAGCAGCCTAAGTACGTATTCGGCACCAACGATAGCGAACAACCAAGATTTCGGATTGCGGTTGATAGTAGATACGAACACGTGTCCGCCCGGTTTGACCAATTGGGCACAGGCGTGCAGTGTGGATGCAGGTTCAGGAACATGTTCTAACAATTCGAGACAAGTGACGACATCGTACTCATTGTCGTGCTCCGCGGCCCATTCCTCCGCCGTGCAGCGTTGATAGTCGATATCTAGACCGCTGTTCTCAAGATGGTGTCTGGCCACCGCCAGCGGCCCCTCTGCCATGTCTAGGCCGGTGACCGACGCACCCGCTGTGGCCATGGATTCAGCCAGTATGCCGCCGCCACACCCCACATCCAATACCCGCTTTCCAGCGAGGCTTACGCGTTGCGCGATGAACTCCAGCCGAAGAGGATTAATGTCATGTAGCGGTTTGAATTCGCCACTAGGATCCCACCAGCGCGATGCCAGTGCTTCAAACTTCGCCAGTTCGGCGTGGTCAACATTCACGGTCGTCATGCTTTTCAATAGGCGGTGTTTAAACACCTATGTGCTAGAAGTAGCTGTGATCGCGTTGTGCCACTCGGCGACACTGTCCAGGATGTCCTCCTCATCTAAGGTCACTAGCTTGCGCTCGCGCAGTACCTGTTGTCCTGCCACCCAGACATCACTCACTTGATGTCTTGAAGTGCTATAGACGATTTGAGAAACCGGGTCGAACACCGGCTGAGTTGCCATCTCAGCGAGGTCTACGGCGACAATGTCGGCGGCCTTGCCAGGCGACAAAGAGCCTACGACATCATCAATACCCAGCGATTTAGCACCGTTCAATGTGGCCATGCGCAGGGCGTCGCGCGCAGGTAGAGCAGTGGGGTCACCACTGTAGCCCTTAGCGAGCAGTGCGGCGGTGCGCATTTCACTAAGCATGTCTAAGTCATTATTGCTAGCCGGACCGTCGGTGCCAAGGGCAACATTTACCCCGGCCTTCATCAAGGCGGGTACTGGACACACTCCGGAGGCGAGCTTCAGATTCGACTCAGGGCAGTGGCACACGTTAACTCCTGACTCTGCAATCGCATCGATCTCGGCGGGGAGCAACTGCGTCATGTGCACGGCGGTTAGCCGAGGATCTAGCAGACCCAGACGACTCAAGCGTTCCAACGGCCTTACCTGAAATTGGGCCATCGACTCCTCAATCTCCTTTGTTGCTTCATGGACATGCATATGAACTGCAATCTCCAACTCATCAGCAAGGGTGCGAATTTTCACCAGTGAGGCGTCGGCTACGGTGTATGGGGCGTGGGGTGCAAAGGCGGTAGTGATTAGACTCGAGTGGCGCAGTGCGTCGTGAAGCGCGAGGCCCTTCTCCAGATATTGCTCTGGGGTGGCGGCCCATGCCGAGGGGAAGTCGATCATGATCATACCTACACAAGCCCTTACACCCGCGGCTTCCGCGACTTCTGCGCAGGTTTCGGGGAAGAAGTACATGTCATTGAAACAGGTGCTGCCACTCTTCAGCATTTCTGCTACAGCGAGCTGCGTGCCGACGCGCACAAATTCAGAACTCACCCAGCGGCGTTCCGCTGGCCAAATGTGATTGTTTAACCAGTCGGATAAAGGCAAGTCGTCTGCCATTCCCCTAAACAACGACATGGCCGCGTGGGTATGGGTGTTGATCAGACCGGGAATGAGTGCGTGGTATGCTAGATTGACAGCCTCCCGGGCCGCATATCTTTGTGCGGCTTGTTTTGAGTCTAGTATGTCTATAATTCGGCCAGCGCGCAGCGCAATGCTGTGCTGTTGCAGCACCACGCCATCGGGCTCCACTGGCACTACCCATCGGGCGTTAATCAATGTGTCAACGGCTTCCACGCGCGCACCATACCGGCTCCGGGCAAGGGGTGACAAGTTTATCCTCGAGGGCAGTTGCCCTAGCTACACCGATGTTGCCAGAGCGACGCGAGTGCAAAGGAGCTGCGTCTGTGCTCTAGAACGTGATAAAATCAATCAGTTTTTGCGCAAATAAAAAATGGTTCATCCCAAGGCTTCGTCTCTCATCCCTGCGCTAGCGCAAGCTAGACCTGGTTCAAGCTAACAATGTCGTCGATTGCCAAAGAAACACTGCCGGCAAATCTAGAGCAAGAAATGCGGCAGTCCTATCTGGATTACGCGATGAGCGTGATCGTCGGGCGGGCGCTTCCAGACGTGCGTGATGGCCTCAAGCCTGTGCACAGGCGTGTGTTATTTGCCATGTCTCAGCTCGGCAATGACTGGAATCGGCCGTACAAAAAGTCGGCGCGCATTACCGGCGATGTTATCGGTAAATATCATCCCCACGGCGACACTGCGGTGTATGACACCATCGTTCGGCTCGCCCAGAATTTCTCGTTGCGTTATCCATTGATCGATGGGCAGGGTAATTTCGGCTCAGTGGACGGCGACGCGCCGGCCGCGATGCGTTACACCGAGATTCGTCTGTCGCGCATCGCGCATGAAATGCTGGCGGATATTGAGCACGAAACTGTCGATTTCGGGCCGAACTACGATGAAACCGAAATGCAGCCCCTGGTGCTGCCCACCCGGATACCCAATCTGCTGGTTAACGGCTCTTCAGGAATTGCGGTGGGTATGGCCACCAATATTCCTCCGCACAATCTGACTGAGGTGGTCGACGCATGTCTTGCGCTTGTTAACGACGAGGTTCTGAGCATCGATCAGCTGATGGAATACATCCCTGGCCCGGATTTTCCTACCGCCGGCATCATTAATGGGGGACATGGAATCCGCGATGCATACCGCACTGGGCGGGGCAAAATATATACACGTGCGCGGATCAACATAGAGACAAATGAGCAAACCGGAAGACAAGCTATCATCGTCACGGAGCTACCGTATCAAGTCAACAAGGCAAGGCTCCTGGAAAAAATCGCCGAGCTGGTGCGTGCCAAGAGAGTAGAAGGGATATCTGAATTGCGCGACGAATCCGACAAATCGGGTATGCGCATGGTAATTGAGTTGCGTCGAGGGGAGGTCGCCGAGGTTGTGCTGAACAATCTCTATCAGCATACCCAAATGGAGACGGTGTTCGGTATCAATATCGTTGCGTTAGTCAATAATCAACCGCGTCAGTTTAATCTCAAGGAACTGATAGAGGAATTCCTTCGGCATCGGCGGGAGGTGGTGACTCGCCGGACCATATTTGATTTGCGCAAAGCGCGTGAGCGTGCCCACGTGTTGGAAGGTTTGGCGGTAGCACTTAGCAACATTGATCCGGTGATTGCGTTGATCAAGGCTTCTTCTAGCCCTGCAGACGCCAAGACTGCGTTATTGGGCCAGGTTTGGGCGCCCGGTGTAGTTAAGGCGATGCTGGACAAATCCACGGTGGGCCTGTCTAGACCGGAAGGCCTGGATCCAGCCTACGGCCTAGTTGACAAGGGGTATCGCTTGTCGGAAGCCCAGGCTCAAGCCATTTTGGATTTGCGCCTACATCGTTTGACTGGCCTCGAGCAAAACAAACTGCGAGAAGAATATGCTGAGATTCTGGACCGTATCACGGGTCTGCTTGAGATCCTTCAGAGCACTGACCGCTTGATGCAGGTGATCCGTGAAGAGTTGATGGAAGTTCGTGATCGCTATGGCGATAAGCGGCGCACTGAGATCGTCCAAGATCGTCTTGATTTGTCTACCGAAGATTTGATCGCGCAAGAGGATGTTGTGGTTACCTTGTCCCATGCAGGATACGCCAAAGCGCAACCGGTGGCGGACTATCGAGCTCAACGCCGTGGCGGGCGTGGCAAGACAGCCACTCGGACAAAGGATGAGGACTTTGTTAGCAGACTGTTCGTGGCCAATACCCATGACACCATTCTTTGTTTTTCGAGTCGCGGAAAAGTTTACTGGCTCAAGGTATATCAGCTTCCCCAGGCAGGTCGTGCAGCCCGCGGAAAGCCCTTGGTGAACTTGTTGCCGCTGGAGGATGATGAGCAAGTTACCGCCGTTCTCGCGGTACGAGGATTTGAAGAGGATCGGTTCGTATTTATGGCTACCGGCGATGGAACGGTGAAAAAGACTGCACTAAGAGACTTCTCTCGCCCACGGGCATCAGGGATCATTGCTCTGGATTTGCGCGATGACAATCAACTGGTGGGGGTAGGGCTTACAGATGGCAATCAGGACATCGTTCTGTTCACTGATACCGGCAAAGTGATTCGTTTTGCTGAGACCGATGTGCGGGTAATGGGTCGAACAGCACGCGGTGTGCGCGGTATCACTTTGCAGAAGGATCAGAAGGTGATTTCCCTGATCATCGCCCAAGGGGGTGATGACGAGAGCAAGTCCATGGTTTTGACGGCAACAAAGAACGGCTACGGCAAGTGTACATTGTTGCGGGACTACCCGCGTCAGCACCGAGGAGGCCAAGGGGTAATTTCGATACAGGTCAAAGGGCGCAATGGTGCGGTAGTGGGTGCAGACCTGGTTGATCCGCAGGACGAAGTTATGCTCATCACCGATGGTGGCATACTGATTCGAACAAGGATCGTGGAGATATCTGTGATGGGTCGCAACACTCAAGGCGTCAGACTGATTGACCTACAGGAGAATGAAAGACTGGTGGGTCTGGGGAAGGTGGAGGAATCGAATGTGAACGGAGAGTCGCAAACTTAGCGGTTATTATTTGGGCCGCGTAACCGATCTCAAATTTCATGGCATTACGCTGACATTTGCCACTAACTCGGAATAGTTTTGCGTAGGTTACTGAATTCTAAGATGGAGCAGTGCGCGGTCATATGTATTGCCGCGATCGCCGATGGCATATGAGCGCAAGCCGACGACTTAAGGAGTTGAGAGCCAGCATTGATCGGATAGATGAACAAATTCAGCAACTGATCAATGATCGTGCAAACATTGCTTCAGAGATAGCGAAGGCCAAGCTAGAGTCCGGTGAAGGGTCTTTTTATCGCCCTGAGCGAGAAGCGCAGATACTGCGTAACATCGCCGCACGAAACGATGGTCCGCTATCCGATGGGAAGATAACGGGGATCTTCCGTGAGATCATATCGGCGACTCTATCCTTGGAGTCCGAAACGACGGTCGCGTTTTTAGGACCTGAGGGTACGTTCACCCAGGACGCTGCACTCAAGCATTTCGGGCATTCTGCTAACACAGTTGCGGTGGAGACCATCGACGGCGTGTTTCGTGTAGTAGAGTCTGATACCGCCCAGTTCGGGGTGGTACCCATCGAAAATTCTACCGAAGGGGCGGTCACCCACACTCTGGATATGCTGTTAGATTCGCCTCTTCGAATCTGTGGTGAGATTGAGCTTCGCATTCGCCACAATCTCCTTAGCCAGGAGGAGAGTCTGGACGCGGTCGAGAGGGTATTGGCTCATGGTCAGACCGTGGCCCAGTGTAGACTTTGGTTGAACAGTAAGCTATCCCACGCAGAGGCCATTACCGTGTCCAGCAATGCCGAGGCGGCAAGACGTGCAGCCGAGGACAGTGGTACCGCTGCTATTGCTAGTCGTACGGCAGCGGAGCTCTACGGTTTGCGCGTTTTGGCTGCAAACATCGAGGACAGTTCGATCAACACTACCCGGTTCTTGGTGCTAGGCAAAATAGAAACCGAATCGAGTGGCGATGACAAAACTAGCCTATTGCTATCTAGCAAGGACAGACCCGGGGCGCTGTACCGTTTGCTTGAACCTTTGGCAAGGCATGGAGTCAGCATGACGCGAATCGAGTCGAGGCCATCGAGGAAAGGTCTGTGGGAGTATGTTTTTTTTATCGATATTGAAGGTCACGCTAAAGACAAGGCCGTCACCGCGGTATTGTCTGAACTGCGGGCAGAGGCTGCATTCTTGAAGTTGCTCGGCTCATACCCGCGCAGCGTGTCGTGACGCTACGATGTTGAGTCCAGTGGAATTGGCGGTACCCGGTGCTCGTAGTTTACAACCCTACCAACCCGGCAAACCATCAGAGGAGCTAGAGCGCGAATACGGGATTCAGCACGCGGTCAAGCTTGCTTCCAACGAAAATCCCTTGGGTCCGTCGTCGCTTGCGCTGAAGGCCTTGACCAAGGCCGGCCCGACTTTCGCGCGTTACCCAGACGGCAATAGCTTTGCACTAAAGCGCGCCCTGGCAGAAAGGCTGAAACTGAGGGCATCACAGATCACCCTGGGCAATGGCTCGAATGAAATCTTAGAGTTGGTGGCACGAACCTTTGTGTCATCGTCTGACGAAGTAGTTTTTTCGCAGCACGCCTTTGTGGTTTACCCGTTGGTGACCCAATCCATCGGTGCGTCTGGGATTGTTGTCCCAGCCAAAAACTGGGGCCATGACTTGGAGGCCATGGCCGAAGCAGTCACCGCATGTACCAAGATGGTGTTTATTGCCAACCCTAACAATCCCACTGGCACTTGGGTGACGAGTTCTCAACTAGAAAAGTTCTTAACGGCGATGCCCGATCATGTGCTTGTGGTGGTCGACGAGGCCTACTTTGAGTATGTGGCTGAACCAGCGTATCCAAACTGTATCCAATGGGTTGAACATTTCCCGAATCTTGTCGTTACCCGCACCTTTTCTAAGGCATACGGCCTAGCGGGCTTAAGAGTGGGATGGGGTGTATCCAGCAGTGAGATCGCCGATCTTATGAATCGGGTACGACAGCCATTTAATGTGAGTAGTGCCGCGCAGACGGCTGCATTGGCGGCGCTACAAGATGAGGACCACATTGAGAAGAGTGTCACCCTCAATGCAGCGCAGATGGCTAGGCTGCAACAGGCCCTTCCCGCAATGGGATTATCCGTCATTCCATCGGTCGGAAACTTCGTATGTGTAGATGTGGGCCGATCCGCCGCACAGGTGTATGAGGCGCTATTGCATGAGGGCGTCATTGTGCGTCCGGTGGACAACTACGGTTTGCCCAATCACTTGCGAATCACGGTAGGCTTGCTTGAGGAAAATGACCGGCTTATTTCTGCGCTGGCTCGGGCGCTTGGGCGCTAGCGAGTCCTGTTTGATTCCCCCGAAGCTGTTAAGCTCTGATTCGCCCATTGCCGGGCGGACATCGCTTCGATTCATTGCGCAGCAAGGTGGCGCCGATAATAGGCATGATTGAGACGCCTTTGATTAACAAGCTGGCGATCATCGGGACGGGATTGATCGGCGGTTCTTTAGCTCGCGCCCTCAAAGCGCAGGGTGCCGTGGCAAAGGTAATAGGAGTTGGACGCAATCCGCAAAACCTGGAAAAGGCAATGGAACTAGGTGCTATCGATGCCTTTACCCACGATGCCGGAGCAGCGGTGGTTAGCGCAGATATGGTGGTGTTGGCCACACCGATCGGTGCCATGGAAGATGCATTTCGACAGATTGCACCTGCTTTAACGCCCCAAGCGGTTGTTACCGACGTCGGCAGTGTAAAAGCAGTGGTGGTGGCAGCGGCGCGTCGTCATCTCGGCGAGCGTCTGCCCAGGTTTGTTCCCGGTCATCCCATCGCGGGTACTGAGCGCTCCGGTGTCACCGCCTCTGAGAAAGATCTGTTCCAGGATCGTCACGTGGTGCTGACCCCTGTTGCAGAGACTGAGCCGCAAGCGACTGCGTTGGTGCGTCAGATGTGGGAGGTTACGGGTAGCACGGTCAGCGAAATGACGGTCGCTCAACACGACCATGTCCTGAGTGCTACTAGCCACTTACCCCACGTGTTGGCTTACACCTTGGTGGATCACCTTGCCCACCGCGAAGATAGTGAGTTGCTGTTTAGGCTTGCTGCCGGTGGGTTCTATGATTTCACTCGAATCGCGTCAAGCGACCCGGTGATGTGGCGGGACATCTGCTTGGGTAACAGAGAGGCCATTACCGCGGCAGTGCGGGCTTATCGAGACGCCCTCGATCAGATGCTCGATGCGCTTGATCGTGGAGATGGGGAGCAACTTTCTGAATTGTTTACCCATGCGAAACGCGCACGTGATCGGTACATCAAACAACGCTAATGGGGAAAGCGATAGCCGAAAGGTTGGATTATCGTGTAGAACCTGGCGGTAGCCTCTCGGGGATTGTTCGAGTTCCTGGTGATAAGTCAATTTCCCACCGTGCGGTTATTCTAGGGTCGATAGCCGAAGGTGAAACCAATATCGACGGACTGCTGCAAGGCAACGATGTATTGGCGTCTATTAACGCTATGCGAGCACTGGGGGTTGAGATCGACGGGCCTGAGGCTGGTCGTCTTACGCTGCAAGGCGTTGGGCTGCATGGACTTCATCAACCTTCGCACGACCTTGATCTCGGTAATTCTGGGACCGGGATGCGTCTGTTGTGTGGGCTGCTTAGCGCACAGCAGTTCGGAGTGGTTCTCACCGGGGACGCCTCTTTGTTGCGACGACCGATGCAACGGATCGTCGAGCCGTTAAGGCGCATGGGGGCCCAGATACACACAAGTCGCGACGGTCGAGCTCCATTGCGAATTGACGGTGGCGCCGCCCTGTCCGGCATTTACTATAGCATGCCGGTGGCGAGCGCTCAGGTAAAATCTACATTGCTGCTTGCTGGGTTGTACGCCTCCGAGGAAACCTGTGTCGCCGAGCCTGCACCGACGCGTGACCACACTGAGAGAATGCTACGCGATTTTGGCTATGAGGTGCGATATACAGAAGATACGGCTTGCGTCAGTGGCGGCGGTGTGTTGCAGGGTAGAGCGTTTCAGATTCCAGGGGACCTTTCGTCGGCGACATTCTTTCTGGTCGGTGCGACGATTGCAACAGACTCCAATCTGAGATTGGAGGGCGTGGGTATCAATCCCAGTCGCAGAGGTGTTCTCGATATTCTGCGCGATATGGGGGCAGATATTCAGATTATGGATCCGAGGCGGCTAGGCGGTGAGCCAGTAGCGGATTTGGTGGTACGCAGTGCCGCGCTGCATGGCATCCGTATCCCCAAAGACAAGGTGCCATTGGCTATCGATGAGTTTCCCGCGATCTTGATCGCTGCTGCCTGTGCCAGCGGCGAAACTGTGCTAAGTGGCGCCGAGGAGCTAAGAGTTAAGGAGAGCGATCGCATCTCCGCTATGGCTCAAGGTCTACGAAACCTAGGCGTAGAGGTATCCGAACGCGTGGACGGGGTTGTCGTCAGAGGTGGGATAATCCATGGTGGTGAGGTGGATAGTCATGGAGATCACCGAGTAGCAATGGCTTTTGCGATGGCTGGAATCCAGGCCGAGCGGCCCATTTTAGTGCGCAATTGCGACAACGTTGCGACGTCGTTTCCAGATTTCGTTGGCTTGACTGCGCGCAGCGGCTTAAACATTGCAGCGATCACAGCGACCCAATAGTGACAACGGCGTGTGCCAGAGTGGTGACATTGGATGGCCCGGTCGGCTCAGGCAAAGGGGCTGTGGGTCAAATCGTTGCGCAAAGGTTGTCGTGGCATTACTTGGACAGCGGTGCGCTCTATCGGGTATTGGCGTATGTGGCAATGACCAATAGTGTGCCACCCGACGACGTCAATGCTATGGTTGAGCTGGCGCGTACATTGAAAGTGGAATGGAGGCCGCGCCCCGGGGATGTGCCGGAAGTCCTGCTCAGCAATACTAATGTCAGTGAGCTCATACGTTCTGAGGCATGCGGGGACATCGCCTCACAATTGGCAGCGGCTCCGCCCATAAGAAAGAGCCTTCTCATGCTCCAGCGGCGAGCCTATCGGCCGCCTGGGTTAGTAGCGGATGGTCGCGACATGGGCACAGTGGTGTTTCCTGATGCTGTTCTCAAGATCTTTCTCACAGCGAGCGCCGAGGTTAGGGCCGAGAGACGCTATAAGCAGTTGAAGGAAAAGGGATTTGATGTTAGTCTTCCTCCCCTTTTGCAGGGAATTCTCGAGCGAGACGAGCGAGATTCGACTCGCACGGTGTCTCCAATGGCCCCTGCTGAGGATGCATCTGTGATAGATACGTCTAATATGACTATCGAAGACACTGTGGCGCGTATACTGCAGGAACTGGAACAGAAATTTGCTGACAGGTCCATCGGGTATAGGTCTTACGAGTCGGCTTGAGTTGAAGATGGGACTGACATTAAAGATTGGGAGTGGTCTGACACGATATGAGTGAAAGTTTCGCCGAGCTATTTGAAGAGAGTATCGCGAACTGCGTTATGCGTCCCGGCGAGGTGACCATGGCGGAGGTGGTTCAAGCGGACGGAGACTACGTTATTGTCAATGCCGGCCTCAAATCTGAGGCTGAGATTCCGGTGTCTCAGTTCATGAATAGCAAGGGGGAAGTCACGGTTAAGGTAGGTGACCAAGTCGAAGTCGCGATAGAAAGCCTGGAAGACGGTTTTGGGTTCACTCGGTTGTCGCGGGAGAAGGCCTGCCGTGCTAAGGCGTGGGACGAGCTTGAAAAGGCCCATGCTAGCCAATGTGTCGTGACTGGGGAATTGACGGGTCGGGTAAAAGGCGGTTTTACCGTGTCAATCAACGACATTAGGGCATTTCTGCCTGGTTCTTTGGTGGACGTTAGACCGGTAAAGGACTCGACCTACTTGGAAGGAAAAGAGCTTGAGTTCAAAGTGATCAAGCTCGACCGGCCTCGCAGCAACGTCGTGGTGTCCCGCAGGGCGGTGGTTGAAAACGAGCTGTCCGCGGAAAGAGAAGAACTCTTGGCAAACCTGGAAGAGGGTCAGATCGTCAAGGGTGTAGTAAAGAATCTAACGGACTACGGTGCTTTTGTGAACTTGGGCGGTATCGATGGATTGTTGCACATCACGGATCTTGCCTGGCGTCGAGTCAAACATCCCTCGGAAGTGCTCACTGTAGGGGATGAAATTGAGGCCCGAGTGCTGAAATTCGACCGTGAACGCAATAGGGTCTCTCTGGGCATGAAGCAGTTGGGAGACGATCCGTGGGTCGATTTGCCGCGGCGTTACCCTGAGAGCACACGACTATTCGGTAAAGTGACCAACTTGACGGACTACGGTGCGTTCGTCGAATTGGAAGAAGGGGTAGAAGGGCTGGTGCACGTATCGGAAATGGACTGGACGAACAAGAACGTCCACCCCTCCAAGGCGTGCCATGTGGGCGACGAAGTTGAGGTCATGGTGCTCGATATCGATCCAGAGCGACGTCGGATCTCGCTTGGGATGAAACAATGTAAGCCCAATCCCTGGGAGGAATTTGCAGCAACCCATAATAAAGGCGACAAGATTACAGGACAGATCAAGTCCATCACCGACTTTGGAGTATTTATTGGTCTAGACGGTGGTATAGACGGGTTGATTCATCTTAGTGACCTGTCATGGGATCGCCCTGGAGAGGAGGTCGTTCGCGACTACAAAAGGGGCGATGAGGTCGAGGGTGTTGTGCTTGCAGTTGATCCCGAGCGAGAGCGCATTTCACTTGGGATCAAACAAGCTTCGGCGGACCCCTTCACCACCTACGTGGCTGCACATGGTAAGGGCAGCGTTGTCGAAGGTGAAGTCACAAGTGTCGATGGAAAAGGTGCCGAGGTTGACCTCGATAGCGGAGTGGAGGGTTATCTGCGCGCCTCTGAGCTGTCACGAGACCATGTGGAGGACGCAAGCTCTTTGCTTAATGCCGGAGACAAAGTGCAGGCCAAGATCACCAGTATCGACCGTAAGAACAGACGGATTTCGCTGTCGGTCAAAGCGATGGAGGTGGAGAAGGAAGGAGAGGTGATTCAAGAGTATTCTCGCAAGGCAGCGTCTGGTACGACTACTTTGGGTGATAAGCTTAAGGAGCAGTTGTCTCGAACCAGTTCCTAGTCCATCACAGCAAACATGAATATTTGGCGCGACGAAGGGACAAAAGCAGGGCACTGGACATTAGCTCTTTGAGTGTAAGTGTGATGGACACGAGGTGGATTGGTCGCGAGCATGACTAAGTCCGAGTTAATTGAAATAATTGCAGCCGAGTTGCCACAGCTCGCGTATCGAGACATCGAGTTAGGCGTGAAGAGCCTGTTGGGAACGATGTCGGAGGCTTTGGCGCAAGGTGAAAGAATTGAGGTGCGAGGGTTCGGCAGCCTCTCACTCCACCATAGACCCGCCAGGATTGGCCGCAATCCTAAGACCGGAGAGGCCGTACGGGTGCCTGAAAAGCATGTCCCCCATTTCAAACCAGGAAGAGAACTGAGAGAACGAGTCGACGCCAGCAGATCCAGCGGCTCAGACTCCACCAAGCCCACGTCGGGCTCCTAGCAGACTGCATTCTGTCAGCGCCCCCCACCGCAGTGCACGTTATCGGTCCTGAATCCATAACATCGCGGCGTCTATTGCACTTGCACTGATTTTTGAGATTCCCTTATGCTGGTAACAGTTTCGGGGAAAGGCTCCGGGCTTTTGTGAATACACGTTGCGACAATATGTGCTAGGTTCCAACGCGACGCTAACAAGTTGTAGCGAAGCATGTCCTGTCCGAATAGCGTGCCTAACTGTTCAAACGGCGCCTAAACAGACTGTGACCGTGAGATGCCGGAGGTTCTATGAAGAAAATCTTCTACTTGATTGTCCTCACTATAGTGGTGGTCTTCGGATTGACTTTCACGCTGGAGAATCCCCAGGGCGTGGATGTCAGCTATTACTTCGGGCTTCATTGGAGCGGGCCATTATCCTTATTACTGGTCTTCACGGCTGGGGTCGGTGCAGTTATCGGATTTTTGTCGAGTCTCGGATTGGTAGTGCGGGTGCAGCGGCGTTTGGCTCAGGCAAAACGCGAGATTCAGAAAGCGGAGCAAGAAGTGACCAATCTTCGTGCTTTGCCTATTAAGGACGCTGTCTGAAGTGTTTGATCCGGTCTGGGTTCTTGTATTGTTATTGCCTGTGGCGGTGTTGTCAGGTTGGTATGCGGGTCGACGCGATGCAATCAAGAGGACGTCACAATC
>JAOTYS010000045.1 GCA_029861795.1 Gammaproteobacteria bacterium
TCAGCAAATGGATGTTGACGTCGCGGAACAGGGCGCTGCCGCTCTCGGTGATATCAAAGTGTTCACGGCCACTGCGCATTCGAGCACGGTCAAAGCCTTGGCCATGCTCGGATTGGGTAGACGCTGTGTACAATCCATCGCCTGTCTAAACCAGCGTGAAGCTGTAGATATCGACGTTCTGGAGCAGCAGCTAAGTTTGCTTGAGCACAGCACGAGCTTACCAGCGGTGGTCGTCGCCAGTGCGGGCACGGTGAACACTGCCGACTTTGACGATCTTCAGGCGTTGTGTGAACTCAAATCAAAATATCACTTCTGGCTACATGTAGACGGAGCGTTCGGTGCCTTTGCCGCCTGTTCACCACGGCATGCCCATCTGGTGGCCAGCATAGAACACGCGGATTCTATTACCGTCGACTGTCACAAATGGCTCAATGTTCCTTATGACTCTGCGTTGCAGTTTTCAAGGCACCAACAATTGCAACTTCAGGTGTTCCAGAACTACGCCGTCTATCTGGGCACACCCACCATGGACGAACCCAACTTTGTGCACCTTACTCCAGAAAACTCGCGGCGATTTAGAGCGCTACCGACGTGGATGACGCTAATGGCCTACGGTAAGCAAGGTTACCGCGAGATTGTGGAGCGCAACTGTGAGTTGGCACAATTGTTGACAGAGCGCCTTAGTCAATCCCCTCGTTTCGATCTACTTGCACCGACTCATCTCAACGTAGTGTGCTTTGCGCTACGCCGTGACAGTGTCACCGCGACCATGGAAGAAACCAAAAGCTACCTAGATCGTGTTCGAACCGACGGTAAAGTATTTCTCACGCCGACGACCTACCAAAACACTGCTGCGATCCGCGCCGCCATCTGTAACTGGAGCACCGAAGCCCACGACATAGACGTCACCGTACACGCGTTACATCGGTGCTTGGCCTAGCTGCGCAGCAACGACTTTCAGCGACTATCACGTGGAAGGAAACCGAGACGTATAGACTCGGGAGTCGCTTTGGCTTAGGCTTGCAGTGTGTCGCACGCAGCGGGAGATCGGCCATGCTTGTTTTAGCTGCGGCACGGATGCCGTGCTTGCCCATCCTTAGGTCCTTCACCAAGGTATTGGGCGTGGTGATCGGAGCACTTGTCATCACTGCTCCCGTAGCCGCTCAACCCACCCCCGAAGAGGTTTTCGCCGCTGTAGTTCACGTGGAAGCGAAGATACCAGTCGGCGCTCGAACCGCGCCTTCGCTTGGCACAGAACGTCGCGGAAGCGGTGTAGTCATCGATGACGACGGCTTAATCCTTACCATCGGCTACCTCATTCTCGAAGCCTCAGAGGTTACTGTCACGGATTCTCAGGGAACAACTCTACCGGCTGAGATCATTGCCTATGACTACGCCACTGGGTTCGGACTGCTCAGGACCACACAGTCTTTGGATATTGCTCCGCTTACGTTTGGCGTCTCCGGCGACGCCGAAGAGGGGGACCCTGTATTAGTGATCAGTTACGGCGGCCGCGAAGCTGTTCAAGTCTCTCAGGTTGTGTCGCGTCGTGACTTCGCCGGCTATTGGGAGTATTTGCTGGAGAATGCCATCCTTACTTCACCCCCTTATCCACAATTTGCCGGTGCCGCTTTAATTGGACCTGCCGGCAAGCTGATCGGAATCGGTTCCCTATTTGTTCGAAACTCGTTAGGCAATGACAGCTCCACCGCTGGAAACATGTTTGTCCCCATCGACGCCCTCAAGCCGATTCTTAGTGATCTCATTACTGACGGACGCACATCGGTACCAAGACGGCCGTGGCTGGGCGTATACCTCGAACAATTGCACGGGCACATTCTGGTCAGCCGCCTCGCTAAAGAAGGTCCGGCCGAAGGCGCGGGCATCGAAGTGGGCGATATTATGCTCAAAGTCGCCGGACAATCCCTCGATGACCTCGCAGACTTTTACCGCAAGATTTGGACCCTGGGGAATACCGGTGTGGAGGTCCCGCTTGAAGTTCTACGCAAATCAAAAGTCATACAAATCACCGTACCCTCTGGAAATCGCTACGATTGGTTACGGCTAAATCCTAGTAAAGATTCGACTCAAATCAAAGCTCAGATCTCACCCTCGCGAACAGCCAAGACACCGATTGCAGGTTGACGCGAATCCCTCTACGTCCAGCGTGCTCGCAAACTGCAGTCTTGTGATTGTAGGTTTGCTCGAGTCCAGCGACACTTCAAACAAGAACAACCGACCTCTCCTCATATACTGAGAGATATACGGAGGACAAATAACCTTGGAATTCGATAACTGCGCTCGCACACCTGGAATAAGGGTGATGTGTGCTGGATGGCTGGATGCTATAAACTTCCCATCTCTCTGTAGCGTATCGTCTTCGCAAGCAAACACCTGAACGGTTGCCAACAACTAAAGCGAAATAAGCGTATGAGTAAAATTGATGAATGGCTGGCACAACATCACATCACAGAAGTCGAGGCGGTGATTCCAGACATGTCTGGGGTGGCGCGGGGCAAGATCTTACCAGCGCAAAAATTTAGCAAGGAAGAAAGCATGCGGCTGCCTGAGGCGGTGCTTCTGCAGACTGTCACCGGCGACTATCCAAAAGATGTCCGTGCTATTGACCCAGCGGACAGCGACATTGTGTTGCGGCCGGACTCTGACACCATACGGCTGGTGCCGTGGGCGGCGGAACCTACAGCACTAGTAATCCATGATTGCTTCTACGCCGATGAGAAGCCGGTTGAAATTTCACCCCGCTTCGTGCTGCGACGAATTCTAGACCTGTATTATGAAAAAGGTTGGGTACCGGTTGTTGCCCCAGAGCTTGAGTTTTATCTGGTCAAACCCAACACCGATGCAGATTACCCGCTGGAACCACCGATCGGCCGCTCAGGTCGGCCAGAAACCGGTCGCCAGTCTTACAGCATCGATGCAGTAAACGAGTTTGATCCGCTTTTTGAGGACGTGTACGACTGGTGTGAAGCCCAAAGACTCGAGATCGATACGCTGATACATGAAGCCGGCGCGGCACAGATGGAGGTCAATCTTCTGCATGGACACCCATTAGATCTCGCAGATCAAGCTTTCCTATTCAAGCGAACCGTACGCGAAGCTGCATTGCGCCACAAAATGTACGCGACATTCATGGGGAAACCCATGGAAAATGAACCGGGCAGTGCGATGCACATTCACCAAAGCCTAGTCGACCTCGAAACTCGGAAGAACATATTTAGTAATGATGAAGGCGAGGCGAGCGCAAAGTTTTTTTCATATATAGCAGGACTGCAGAAGTATCTGCCCGCTGCAATGTGTTTGCTCGCGCCTAACGTAAACTCTTACCGCCGAATCACGCGGTCCCACGCTTCGCCTATAAATGTACACTGGGGCTATGACAATCGCACCGCAGGACTGCGTGTCCCAATGGCAGCGGCCGAGGGGCGACGGGTGGAAAATCGTGTAGCGGGAGCGGACGCTAACCCCTATCTCGCCATCGCTGCGTCGTTGGCTTGCGGATACTTGGGTATTATCGAAGAGCTCAAGCCTTCAGATCCTGTCAAAGGCAGCGCCTACGAATTATCCTATGGTCTACCGCGCAATCTGGAAGAGTCACTGCGATTGCTCCGTGGTTGCAAATCACTGCATGAGGTGCTGGGAGAAAAATTCGTGATGGCTTACAGCGCAGTTAAGGAAAGCGAATATGAAACGTTTCTGCATGTCATAAGTTCGTGGGAACGTGAGTACTTGTTGCTGAACGTTTAGCATCCATGAGCAGAACACACATGCGCGACGATCCAATCTTTCGTATGAATAGACTCATAGGCACGGGTTGTATGGACCCGCTGTTCGCCCATGTGTGTTCTGTGTTACTCCTCAAGTGAATCACTGGCTCTGAAGGTTTACCCAATAGTGGCCGCCGCGACGTCAACCGCAAATAACACGAACCCCGGTGACCGTCGGCTACCGATCATTGGAGTCATGGGTTCAGGTTCAATCGCCCATGCGGACATAGCAACCCCCTTGGGGCAATGGTTGGCCAGTACGGGTGTGAACATACTGACAGGGGGCGGTGGGGGTGTGATGCAGGCAGTCAGCCAGGCATTCTATGAGGTGCCGGATCGCCAAGGCGTAGTTATCGCGGTGCTGCCAAGCGCTGATCAGGGAAACAAAGAGATTGCCAAACCCGGATATCCCAACCCCTTTGTTGAGATTCCCATCCAGACCCACCTACCCCTATCGGGGGCACATGGCACCGACCCCCTGTCGCGCAATCACATCAATGTGTTGTCGTCTGACGTAGTGGTCGCGTTGCCGGGAGGCGCTGGAACCGCCTCTGAGATTGCTCTTTGCCGTCGTTACACTAAACCCATCGCCGTCTTTGGTGGGCCATCCACTGTGTGGTCTGAAGTTGATGACACACTGCAGTGCTGCCGGTCGTTAAAGCAAGTTCAGGAATTCTTGCTCTCAACACTACAAATGCTGGGATTTGAACTGGAGCTCTAATCCAGGTCGCGTGGATGACAGCCGTTGGGTGTGTCTTGGGTGCGATTCAAACCGGGCTTGTGCAAGCACGTGAACTGCGGATGAGTGCACCCAGCAGAACGACACGCTGTGATAATATCACCCACTGGCGGATGGCCGCACACCCTTCCTCATTACAACCTTAGCGAACAGCACAAATAGTGTGATTAGCTTTCAGAAACCGCATGCGAATACTGTTCGTGTGTTATCAGAAATACGTTCAGCCTGTTATTAACGGCCTACAATCTCAATTGAGTCACGTGCAGTCTACTGAATTACAGAACCCGAACCGACAATCAAAGCCGCGAGTTTTGATTGTTGACGAAGACCGCGACTTTGGAGACAACCTCCTTAATATCCTGGCCCTAGAGGGGCACGAGGTCGAGCTCGCCCACAACCCGAACGTTGCAGAGAAGTTCTTGCTGGCGTTCACCGCCGACATCGCCCTGGTCAATATTCGCCCAGGTAATGACAGTGGCATTGATCTGATTACCTCACTCAAGCGGATCAACCAAGATATCCTGTGTGTAATCATGAGCCCTCACGTGTCAGTCGATATCGCAATCGAGGCGCTTAAGAGTGATGCGTACGGCTATCTAATCAAACCGTTTCATACCGACGAGCTAATAGCCACGCTTAACCGCTGCTTCGAACATATCATTCTGGCCCGTGCAAATACGGCTGCGACGACAGCCCTACGCCAAACTCGTGCAAGGTTAGAGGCTCGTGTAGCCGAGCGGACGGCTTCGTTGCAGGAAGAGGTGGCGCAGCGCAAGCGAATCGAACGGGCGCTGCGGGATAGCGAAGCGCGCTTCAAACAAGCAGCGCACATGGCCTATTTGGGCCATTGTACATGGGACGAGGCGCACCAGAACTATATTGATGTCTCAGAGGAATATGCTCGCTTATTTGGTATGTCTGCGGACCAACTTGTCGCCATGAGTTATGAAGAAAAGAAAAAAATAGTCCACCCCGAAGATCGCCAACGATATTTCACATATGCCAACCAGGCCAAGAAAAACTCTGTCAGCTTCGACATAGAGTATCGGATCATCAGAGGCGACGGAGCCATACGACACGTTCGCGAACTTGGAGGCCCGATTTCTCATGGCGATCGTCAAACTCATTGCACTGGCACATTGCAAGATATCACTGATCGAAAGGAAACAGAGCTTGCTTTGGAGAAAGCACATGCCGAGTTAGAAAAAAGAGTGCAAGAACGCACACGAGAGCTGCTATATCAGGCGAGCCATGACAGTTTGACTGGCTTGGTGAATCGGGCGGAGTTTGAACGGTGCCTGCAGATCTTACTTGAATCGGCGCGCACAGAGTCGGTTCATCATGCTTTGTGCTATCTGGACCTAGATCAGTTCAAGATCATTAACGACACCTGTGGACACATTGCAGGTGACGAGTTATTACGTCAACTTGGAGAGCTGTTACCGGAGTGGATACGTAAACAAGATACCCTCGCGCGACTGGGCGGTGACGAATTCGGAGTTTTATTGGAGCGCTGTTCGCTCGAACAAGCCGAGCGCGTTGCCGAGAACATACGTAATGGCGTCGAGAACTTCCGCTTCATCTGGGGAGACCGAACTTTTCGCGTCGGAGCGAGCATTGGAGTCGTAGCTATCTCCGAGACCAGCAAGAGCCTAACCGCCATGCTTAGCGCCGCCGATGCCGCCTGTTACGAGGCCAAAGACCAAGGTCGCAATCGCATCCACGTTACCCACAAAGACGACGTAGAGTTAGCACGACGATATGGCGAAATGCAATGGGTATCACGAATACAAAGCGCACTAGAAGATGATCGTCTCACACTCGATTTCCAGAAAATTGTTCCCTTAGATCCGGAACATGGAAAAGGAAAGTACTACGAACTACTCCTGCGGATGCAAGACGAGCAAGGACATTTGGTGCTGCCTGACTGCTTCCTGTCTGCTGCGGATCGATTCAGCGTTTCGGGAAAACTGGACCGATGGGTGGTCCAAACCGCCCTGCAATGGCTCGCCACTCATCCCGACCATTTAAACGAGGTATATCTCTGTAGCATCAACTTATCCGGCCAGTCTGTTGGCAACGAAACATTTCTGGATTTTGTTAATCGTGTCTTTGACGAAACCGAAGTTCCACGAGAAAAAATCTGCTTCGAGATCACTGAATCGGCAGCCATCGAAAACCTTACTAGCGCTACTCATTTCATGGACACGCTTGGTTCGTCCGGTTGCCGTTTCGCGCTGGACGATTTCGGGAAAGGTCTGTCATCATTTGCCTACCTTAAGAGATTACCTGTAAATTTTTTGAAGATTGACGGCATGTTCATAAAGAACATCGTAAATGACCCCATCGATCTGGCGATGGTCAAGTCGATTAATGAGATCGGAAAGGTGATGAACAAGAAGACCATTGCCGAGTTTGTCGAAAACGATCAGATCCTTGAAAGGGTACGTGAAATCGGTATCGACTACGCCCAAGGCTATGGCTTGGGCGTACCGCGGCCAATTACCGAAGCGATCTAGGCACTGATAGGGTCAGTAACGCTCTATCTTGCCCTCATACCTCACTCTGACTATAAGGCCAGTCAGTCTGTGAGTCGTTAAAGGCGAGCCGATCATTTATTTTTTCCTAAATAGCGGCCCACGCGGCGTTAACAACATTAGTATCTTCTCTTTCTAAGCAACATCACCGTACTAAGCGACATCACCGTAGTTTTTCTAAGAACAGATATGGATAAAATCATTTGTGAAAAGTGCATCCCATTTCCCAGAATAGGTGAAAACCTGAGTTCGCGGCGCGGATAGTGACAAGCTGGCTGCCGCCGGAGAGATGGCATTTCTGCCCGGTTGCGCGGTATGTCACACTGCCTAGGAAGGAGCCTCAGTGACGCAGGCAACAAATTTGGTTAGCATCTAATCACTGAGAATACATTTACCAAGCCAAGGTGCCGACGAACGACCGTTGCAGCTAGATCAACACGGGGACTATATGAGCCAACTTTCCAATCAATACGCTACCGCAGATTTGCAGCAACTAGACCGGCAGCATCATCTGCAACCGTTTACCGATTACAAGTCCTTACACCAAAAAGGTAGCCGCATTATTACCCGCGCTGAAGGGGTGTATCTTTGGGATTCAGATGGCAAAAAAATACTCGATGCAATGGCTGGGCTATGGTGTGTGAACATTGGCTATGGGCGAAAAGAGTTAGCTGATGTTGCCCATCACCAGATGTTGCAACTTCCCTATTACAACACTTTTTTCCAGACCTCACATCCGCCCGCGGTGGAGTTATCTAAGCTGCTTTCAGAAGTAACGCCATCTCACTTGAACCACGTGTTCTTAACCAACTCGGGTTCTGAATCCAACGACACGGTAGTCAGGATGGTGCGGCGTTACTGGGATCTTATGGGACATCCTTCAAAAACGGTAATCATCAGCCGGGAGAACGCCTACCATGGTAGCACTATGGCGGCTGCCAGTCTTGGCGGTATGAAGCCGATGCACGCCCAAGGTGGCCTGCCGATACCCGACATCGTTCATATTGAACAACCCTACTGGTATGCGTGTGGCGACGAATTGTCTGCGGAAGAATTCGGGCTCAAAGCAGCCCAGACACTGGAGCAAAAAATTCACGAACTGGGTATCGATAAAGTCGCTGCGTTCATAGGCGAACCCGTGCAAGGTGCTGGCGGTGTCATCGTCCCTCCGAATACTTATTGGCCGGAGATACAACGCATCTGTGACCAGTATGACATCCTGCTGGTAGTGGACGAAGTCATCTGTGGATTTGGTCGAACGGGCAAATGGTTCGGGACGGATTACTACCAGCTCAAACCCGATCTTATGCCTATAGCTAAAGGTTTGTCGTCCGGCTATCTTCCCATCGGTGGCGTGATGATCAGTGATGAAGTGTCTAATGTTCTGATCGAAAAAGGTGGAGAGTTCACCCATGGATATACGTACTCTGGCCACCCCGTCGCCTGCGCCGTTGCTGCCGCAAATATCCGCATTTTGCGCGATGAAAAAATCGTCGAGCATGCCGACAAGGAAACCGCGCCTTACTTGCAAAAGCGCTGGCGAGAATTGTCCGAACATCCACTGGTTGGTGAAGTGCGCGGACTAGGTCTACTGGGTGCCATTGAACTCGTTAAAAACAAGAAAACACGTGAACGTTTTACTACACCTCCAGGCAAGACCGGCGCGCTGTGCCGCGATATCTGTTTTGACAATGGCTTGGTGATGCGGGCGGTCGGAGATTCCATGGTCATTTCACCACCGCTCATAATGACCCGCTCGAACATCGATGAACTAATTGAGCTTGCCCATAAGTGCTTGGACATTACCGCGCATAAGCTTAGCTGAGCTTATGCAGAGTTTTTTCGATTACCCTGCTAGCTGGGCGCAGCCTTGCTAAAGTAGTCACGACAGTGTTCGGCGAATGCCTGTGAGCGGCGCGTGAGTCTTGCCCCCCGTACCCAAGCGAGTGCGATCGGTAAAGGTTTGACTTGTTCTTCTATGGGCACGCCCACCAGTTTTTCCCCACCATAGGTTACATCCTTCGCGGGCCTCAGATTCAAGATCGAATAGGCGTTGCTGTTCGCCACAATTCCGCGCACCAGCTCGAAGCTCATGGTACGAAATCTTACATTCGGTTCGATCCCGAGGCGCAAAAATAGCGAGTGGAAGTAGTCCCGACTGTGAGGCAGATCCAGCAACACCATAGGTTCACCTGCGATTTTCTTTAATGACACGGCCTCAGATGACGACATCGGGTGGGATTTGGACATCAACACATAAGGCGCTATGTGACATAGGTGCTCGGTCTCAATCGCGTCGGATAGCCCAAGATCATACATCAGGGCCACCTCACTAGCTCCGGAAATCAACGAGTCCCGCAGTGTATCCATCGCGCCCTCAACAATATGCACCTCTACCCTTGGATGGGTTTCGCTGAATCCCCGTAAGATTTGCGGCAGGTAAAACGGTGATAATGTGACGAAACAGCCAACGGTCAGCGGCCCCTCAAGTGCCCCACCGAGCGAGCGGGCGTGCATACTCAACTCATCGGCATGTGCCAGCAGGCGTTGGGCTTCGCTGAGAAAACTGCGACCAGCAGAGGTCAGAGACACCCCTTTGGCGTGGTGACGTAGCAGGAGCTGCACCCCGAATTGGTCTTCCAGATTCCCAATAGCTGCGGACACAGCAGGTTGAGATATATGCAAGTCCTGGGCGGCCGTGGACACGTTCTGACGTTCCGCCACGGCAACGAAGTATCGAAGTTGCTTGAGAGTATAAATTTTTTCGATCTTATATAATATAAAACAATATTTTACAAATAATGTAATCACCACCACAATGCCGCCTCATCGATTTGTCCACTCGGAGACCCACACATGACCGCCATGATAAGCAACGTAGAGACTATGAATCGCGTCACGCCGTCTTACATGTGTAGCCCTGAGTCCATCAGCCACACTACGCCCCGCGAGGACTTCACGGCTGCCATGGCTCATGCCGTAACAGGGGTGAACATCGTCACTACCGCTGGCCCAGCAGGACGCTTTGGCGTGACGGTGAGCGCGGTCAGTTCGGTATCGGCCGACCGACCCACCGTGCTGGCATGTATCCATAACCAAAGCCCGGCCTGCCGGGCAGTTCAAAAGAACGGTGTGTTTTGCATAAACGTCTTAAGTGCGGCCCAGCACCACCTCTCCGATGTATTTGCCGGTCGGGAAAATTCTCGTTACGACGACAAGTTCGAGTGCGGCGATTGGGCGCTGCGAACTACTGGGGCGCCGACGCTTGAAGACGCACTAGCCACATTTGATTGCCGCGTTGATGCAGTCCACAAGGTAGGCTCACACTATGTATTTATCGGCATGGTGGTTGACACCGCGCGCTGCGATGGAATACCGCTACTATATTCCAGCAGGACTTACGGAAGACCTCAGTTGCTTTCATGACCCTGTAATGGACGAATCGAACCTGCGACAGCTGAGCTCACAGCAGTACGCCGCCTTCTGGCGCGACGGATATCTGGTCGCTCCAAAAGCAGTCTCGGAGACCATGCTTAACCAACTACGCGAGCTACTGGCACAGTGGACTGAGGACAGTCGCAGCCATCCGAGCTCATACGGGGAGACCATAGACGGCAGACCGCGCTTCGACGTTGCGCCTTGCCACAGCGCCGACGCGCCCGCACTGCGTCGCGTGGACAACCCGTCGGAGATTGACGGGCGATTCGCCGCCGCATGCTTTGACAGCGCTATGGTGGATATGGCCGCAGATCTTATTGGCCCGGACCTAAAGTTTCATCATTCGAAAATAAATCTAAAGCTTCCGCGGACGGAAACACGTGTCGACTATCATCAAGATTTCTCCTACACGCCTCATACGAACGATCACGTGGTCACCGCACTATTGATGTTGGATGACATGAGCGAAGATAACGGGTGTCTGATGGTGGTGCCCGGCTCACATTGTGAGGGACAACAAACCTTGTGGCAGGGTGACCGATTCACCGGTAAAGTAAACACTGAAACGACCAACGATGCACTGCGGCGAGCCGTGGCCATTACCGGGTCCGCAGGAAGCGTGTGTCTAATGCACTCTAAACTACTGCATGGCTCTGAACCCAATCGAGGACTGCATCAACGGGCACTAATGATTGCGGTGTACTCGGCGGCAGATGCTGTGCCCATCGCAAAGTCTCCGTTGCCAAACCAATTCGAGGGACGGATTGTAAGAGGAAGACCTACTAGGATGGTTCGTCTCGATTCCGGAGTGATAGAGCTACCGGCGAATTATCGCGCTGCATCGTTTTTTGAAGTTCAAGAAAGTAATTAACTCTCGCGTACGACTTCCAAGGGGAACAAGTAATGATCCGCACAGGCAAAGAATATATTGAATCAATTCGCGACGATCGTGAAGTATGGATTGATGGTAAGCGCGTTGAGGATGTGCCCGCTCACCCTTCCTTCAAACCACTGGTGGACGTACGCGCACGCATTTACGATATGGCGCACGAAGAACAATACCGTGACATCATGTCATATGTAGATGAAGAGTCCGGCGAACGTAATGCCATCGCCTTGCGCTTACCGTTTGAGCAGCAAGATTGGCACGACAAGCGACGCGCCGTCGACACGGTTATGGACGACATCGGTGGGGTAGTTATACGTGTAGGTGACGAAACCGTGGGTGAGATGTGGTCGCTATACGACGGTAGCGATGTGCTTTCCGAGATCGATCCACGTTTTGCAGAAAACATAGAAAAACACATCCATGTTGCACTGAAGCAAGATCCGTTCCACGTATCCGCCAACACAGATCCGAAAGGCGATCGCTCCAAGCCTCCCCAGGAGCAGGATCCCGACATGTTGCTCCATGTCGTCAAGGAGACCGACGCAGGCATTGTATTACGCGGTGCGAAATACGAAACAGCCGCCGCGTACTCCGACCAGGCCTTTGTGAAACCCACTATTGCTAACTGGGGCAACGACAAGCTGTCCGACTATGCCGTCGGTTGTATCGCCCAAATGAACGCCAAAGGCATGAAGCATATCTGTCGAACTGGTTTTACCGGTCGCGCACCAAAAGAAGACTACCCATTAGCTAACCGCTTTGACGAAGTGGATACGTTGATCATATTCGATGACGTATTGATTCCCTGGGAAGACGTGCTGTTCTACCAACACACCCATGCGGCTAGCTTTATCCGCGCTACGTTACATCGATACAGTGCCTTCCCGTTCGTGCAGCGCATCCTCAAAACCGCCGACATGATGATCGGCGCGGCGCTATTCAACGTCAAACAAACTGGCCTCGATAAACAACAGGCAGTCCGAGAAAAGCTTGCGGCCCTTGCGTGTTATCGGGAGGGAATTAATGCGCACCTCACCGCGTCCATTGCGATGGCTGAACGTAGCCCCAAGGGCTTGCTTATGCCAAACCAATCATTGCTATACACCGGCCGTGTGCTTGCGTGCACCAAGCTCCCAGAGATGATGCATCTGACCAGAGAGCTGTGCGGCGGGCAGATTTGCATTACCCCGGATCTCGCCACCTTCCAAGCCCCCGACACCAAGCCATGGATGACCAAGTATTACAGCATTAATGAGAACTGGGTTGCTGAGGACCGCCGTAAATTGCTCGCCTTTGCCAGAGATCTGGTGAATTCCGATTATGCCGGCCACCGCGTGACATTCAATTTATTCGCTCAGTCGCCGCCGTTCGCTCACCTCAATGCGGTATACAACAACTTCGATTTCTCTGGACCGCTGGAATTCGTCAAGAAAGCAGCGGGATTGTCGGATCAAGTAATGGCAAAACCCGCCAGCAACAAAGAGAAGGCGGCATGACGCACACCAGGCTTCGCAAATTCAATACCAAGGATACTTATCCTGATCAGGACTTGGATAACGACCTGTGCCAGGTCGTGCGTGCAGGGAATATGATCTTCTTGCGAGGTCAGGTCGGCAGTGATTTCGAGGGAACCATTGTCGGTGTCGGCGATCCCGCAGCACAAGCTGATCAGGCCATGAAGAATGTGAAGCAACTACTAGAGGAAGCCGGTAGCAAACTCGACGACATTTGCAAGATCACCATCTACCTGACCGATCGGGCCTATCGGGAACCGGTTTACCGCACCATTGGCAAATGGCTAAAAGGCGTGTTCCCCGTCTCCACCGGGGTGATAGTCGACGGCCTGGCCAAGCCAGAATGGGTCATGGAGATCGACGTTATTGCGGTGATGCCTGGACAATAAAAAGACCGTATGACCGTACTAATCATAATGAGACCCGCCGGTCGCAATATTTTTCAGAATCCGCCGGCGACAATGTGGGACCTTCTCATGCAATCCTGTGGACGTCGGTCTTCCCCTAAAGAACGCTAAGATCCGGTAATTCGATTGATCGCGTGGACTCAAATGCGCGGCTCGCGCGCAGTACGAGTGCATCGTTGTGATTCGGCCCCACGATCTGCAATCCAACTGGCAATCCAGCTTTAGTCCGCCCACAAGGAACCGACGCCGCCGGTTGTTGCGTGAGGTTAAACGGGAAGGTAAACGGCGTCCAAGTGGGCCAGCGCTGTTCCTTCATGGCATCTGGCACTTCCTGTCCCGCGGTAAAAGCTGGGATGGGAAGCGTCGGGGTAAGTAACAAATCATAATCCTGGTGAAAGCGCTTCATGTACTGGCCTAGGGCACCACGCTCATTCACCGCCTGCATGTAATCTGCTAGGGCGATCGACTCACCTTGCGCAACCACTTCCTGCAGACCCGGATCTAACTTCGCGCGTTGCTCCGGCGTGAAGGGGTGCACTAAGTTGGCTGCCCCGGCAAACCAATGCTTGGTGAAGCAATCCCAAGGATTGGGGAAGCCTGGATTGACTTCCTCTACATCGGCTCCAAGCTCCGAAAAAACCTGGGCCGCGTCTGCCACAATTTCTGCGACCTCTCGGTCCACCGATACGTAACCCAGGTCCGGACTGAACGCCATGCGTAACCCTTTCACACCTTGTTCCAGGCCGATTCGGTAATCGCGCGCCTCATAGGGCAGCGCGTGCCAATCCCGATCATCAGGTTCTGCGATTACCGTGAGCATCAGCGCTGCATCTGTCACCGTACGGGTCATCGGCCCAACGTGCGCGACCGTGCCAAAGGGACTGAGCGGTGCCGCTGGAACGCGACCAAAGGAAGGCTTAATGCCATAAACACCGGTAAAGCCGCTAGGAATACGGATTGATCCACCGCCATCGGTGCCAATGGCGAGCGCTCCCATTCCCGTTGCGATGGCCGACGCCGAGCCACCGCTACTACCGCCCGGGGTGACATCAGGATTCCATGGATTTCTGGTAATGCCGGTGAGCGGACTGTCGGTCACGCCTTTCCAACCGAACTCGGGCGTGGTGGTCTTTCCCAAAAACACCGCGCCGTGCTCCCGCAAACGTGCGACACATGGGGCATCCTCATCCCAAGACTGGTCCCTGGAGATCGTAAGCGAACCCCTAAGCGTGGGCCATCCCTTGGTGAGTATCAGGTCTTTAATGGCGCTCGGCACACCATCCAACAAGCCGGTTGGTTGACCCTTGTGCCAACGAGCTTCTGATGCCTTTGCCGCTGCCAGCGCAGCATCTGAGTCCACCAAACAAAAGCCATTCAACCTTTGATCCAAGCTAGCAATGCGATCAAGCGTCGCCTGAGTCACCTCCACCGGCGATAACTTCTTCATCCGGTAAAGGCTAAGCAGTTCGTTTGCAGACAACAGTGTTACATCGTCAGCCATATTGTCGTTCAGTGTCGCGAGCGGGTCCTCACAGGCGCATTATCCTATAAGTAGTCATGAAGTAGCTTCTAACTGCGGTCGCCGATGCGCCCACGGCCGGACACTTTCTAACGCCGCACCAATACGCATTACCGTCAAGTCATCATAACGGTGTCCCACGACTTGTAAACCAATGGGCAACTCGTCTTTACTGAACCCGGCGGGCACTGAAAGCGCGGGACATTGACCGACAAAATTGAATGGGGACGTCATATCCAAGCCTTGGTAGCGGCCGTCTTCACGTGAAGTCTGAAAGTCGCTGTCGGAAAATCCGACAGGCGGCGCAGGGCGTGTCATGGTTGGACACAACAAGGCATCATACTTATCGAATAGGTTGCAAAGCTGATGCCACTGCTTGGTTCGCAACACCTCGATCCGCTTCAAAGACACCGCATCCATCTGGCGTCCACTTTCAATTAATGAGACCACGTTGGGGTCCATTTGACCGCGCCACCTATCGAGATCTTGAGTAAAACACACGTCCAGATAGACACCCCAATACTCTACCCACGCATCGTTGATATCACGACTCCACGAAAGTTCGACCTCCTCCACCGTTGCTCCTTTCGCACTCAGCCTCTCCGCCGCAGACCGAACGCATTGCTCTACCTCCGGGTCGACCGCGTAAAAACCGAGATCCATGCTCATCGCGAGCTTTAGATCGTTAATGTGAGTATCCGCAGGGAGCGGAAACTCAAGCTTATCAGGCAGCGACATAATGTCTCTTTCGTCCGGACCACTCGCAATGTTCATGAATAGATTGGCATCACCAATGCTTCGTGTAAGCGGCCCAAAATGAGAAATGTTGTCGAATACAGTGGGCAGAATATCCATGGGTATGCGCCCTAGGCTTGGCTTAAGACCTACGATGCCGCAGTACGAGGCCGGAATACGCACCGATCCACCCATGTCCGTTCCTTCGGCCCAGGGCACACATCCGCACGCCACCGCCGCGCCAGATCCCCCGGAAGACCCGCCGGGTGTGTGATCTGGATTCCATGGATTGCGAGTTACACCCCATAGCGGGCTTTGGGTAAACCCGTCATAAGCAAATTCAGGGGTTGTGGTCTTACCAATCATGATGGCACCAGCGGCGGCAAATCGCTTAACGATTAACGCATCATGATCCGGAATCCAATGCTCATATACTTTTGAGCCGCGTGTCGTGGTCTTGCCCTTAGTTGGGGTCACATCCTTGATTGCCACGGGCACACCGTGAGCAGGGCCAAGCACTTGTCCCGCCATCACCCCCTGTTCCGCCTTGCGGGCCGATTCCATGGCATCGTCGGCATACACAAAACAAAAACAATTAAGCTTAGGATTCACCTTCCCGATGCGTTCCAAACAATTCTCCATAACCTCTACTGGAGAGATTTCACGGCTTCGTATTCGTTGAGCCAGCTCCATGGCAGCGCAATAACTTAGCTCTAAATCGACCACTTAGTGAGCCTAAAGTAGGGGACCCAAGCAGCGAAATCAGGCCGAAATCACCTGTTGCTCAAATCCAGTTGATGCTGAATGCAGCTACTGTGAATAATACCTCGAGATCCCATGGGCGCATATAAGGTTTCGGCGACGATCATTTTCAGCAAGCCTAGCTATTGGCATTGGATCACTGATAGATGACAATCACCTGGAGTGTTGGCGTGGCGGCAGCGCAAGCATGCAGCGGTTCGGCGGTATATGGATCACGAGTCTTGTTCACCCAACGATATTCGGGATAGGAGGAAGAGATGAAGTCTAATTTTAGCTACGACACCAAAGATCTATGGCGTAAGGATCGCGATCACTACATACACCCGTGGACCGATTTTGCAAGCTTCAAGGAGCAAGGTTCCATGGTCATGGCCGAGTCAGAAGGGGTCTATGTCTACGACTCTGATGGCAACAGGTACATCGACGGTATTGGTGGTTTGTGGTGCGTCAATATCGGCTATGGTAACGAGGAAATGGCCCAGGCGATCGCGGATCAGGTCCGCCGCATCCATACTACTCGACGTTTAC
>JAOTYS010000046.1 GCA_029861795.1 Gammaproteobacteria bacterium
TGCGAACGCCCGCCATAGTCACCGGCGCCTTAATCATTAGACCACCGATGTTGTCGAAATGCGCCATCACTTTGTAACCTTTTGTCAATTCTGTTCTCCCAAGGTTTCCAACCTTAAATGCCAACATAGCTAGGGCCAGCAACCCCAGAGCGACGAACAACCCTACCCACAGATCGATGGTCTTTCGTTGCATGGTGTTATACGTCTCCGAACATGAGGGATGTCAAGATAAAGTCCAGTGCCAGCACCGCTAGTGATGCACTAACGACGGTGCGTGTAGTGGCGCGGCTCACGCCCTCGGAAGTCGGTGCCGATTGATAACCTTCAAAAAGGGCGATCCAGGTTACCACAAAACCGAACACCATGCTTTTCACCACACCGTTTAGGACATCCTCATAGACGTCCACCCCTTCCTGCATCGCCGACCAATACACTCCACTATCCACTCCCAATAACCCCACGCCCACTAAATGTCCACCAAGCACGCCAACCGCGGTGAATATCGCTGCCAGCAACGGCATCGCCAGTATTCCCGCGACAAAACGCGGCGCCACCACCCGACTGATGGGATCCACAGCCATCATCTCCATAGCCGCCAACTGCTCGGTGGCCTTCATCAAACCAATCTCAGCGGTAAGCGCAGAACCTGCCCTGCCGGCAAACAATAGTGCTGATAGCACCGGTCCCAGCTCACGGGTCAGGGACAGGGCCACGACCAAGCCTAGCGAAGACTCAGCGCCGAAATCGATGAGCGTGTTGTAACCTTGCAAACCCAAAACCATGCCCACAAACAAGCCCGACACCAAGATGATAAGCACGGTCAATACACCCACCGCAAACAGCTGGCTGATAATCAAGGACGGTCGTGACAGAATCTTTGCTGCTGCTGTTAGCGTGGACCAAAGGAATACCGACGCACCTCCCAGCCGGATGATGCCGTCAACCGCCCAACCGCCGAGGCGATGCATCCATGTCATGACGTGCTGCGATCCAACAACTCGTCCCCATAGTCGTTCGCAGGGTGATGGTAGGGTACAGGACCGTCCGGCAATCCACTCATGAATTGAAGTACATCTTCGCTATCAGTTTGACGCAGTGCCTCGGGGGTGCCCTGCCCGATAACCGCACCATGCCCTAACAGAAACACGTAGTCCGCGATGGTGCACGCTTCTTCAACATCGTGGGTCACCACAACAGATGTCATCCCTAATGCGTCATTCAGTTCTCGGATGAGCTTCACGATTACGCCCATGGAAATGGGATCAAGACCTGCGAACGGCTCGTCGTACATGACGACCATGGGATCTAACGCGATGGCACGCGCCAGCGCCACGCGTCGCGCCATGCCACCGGAAAGTTGGGCCGGCCACAAGTCCTTAACGCCCCGCAGGCCTACGACTTGCAGTTTCATCAACACAATTGTTCTGATTAGGGGTTCGGGCAGATCGGTATGCTCGCGCAGCGCAAACGCCACGTTGTCATACACGCTTATGTCTGTCAGCAAGGCACTGCTTTGGAACAACATACCCATACGTTTGCGCAGTGCATAGAGTTCGGGCTGACCGAGGCGAGGCACGACCAACCCATCGACAATCACTTCGCCAGAATCCGGTCGCAGACGGCCTCCGATGAAGTTGAGCAAGGTAGACTTACCACAGCCGCTTGGTCCCATAATAGCCGTGACCTTATTGCGGGGTATTCGAATATCCAAGCCCCTGAATACGCTCTGGGTGCCATAAGCGAAGTGCAAATCGTGGATCTGAATTAGGGCAGACACGTCTGCCGCGGGAGTGATTGGTTTCAACAATAGAAGACGCGAGTGTGATGATAGGGTTTGGCGGATTCTAACAGTTTGAAGAGTACCGTGTGCGTTGTCGTTTGGACTAACGATCCGGGTACCGAAATATGGTTTGCAATTAATTCTTATACGGAATAAAAGTGCGGACCCGGCTACATAGTAATCAAAACGCCGTGCCGCTGGATTGTCGACTTAGCGTCGCTGCCACTAGTGGCACGGCTCAACTGCGGATAGATTCGGAAGGCTTTATGCTCGGCAACAAGCGGCCAGCGACATACTCTTTTGATCTCTGTCAGTCCGGGGATCCCATCCGATGATGCTGTGGTCACTGATCGCGGTGGCAGGTGGTCTGGCGTTGTTGGCCTGGAGTGCCGACCGATTCGTATTCGGTGCCGCAGCGATCGCCCGCAACCTGGGAGTGTCACCGCTCATTGTGGGATTAACCATAGTCGGATTCGGCACCTCGGCGCCAGAGCTAGTCGTTTCAACTCTAGCCGCGTTACAGGGCAACACCAATCTCGCCATCGGTAATGCTCTGGGCTCGAATATCGCCAACATTGGACTAGTGCTCGGACTGACAGCCTTATTGTCGCCGTTCACAGTTCGCTCTCGAATCATTAAACGTGAGTTTCCTGTCATGTTTGCCGCCATGGGACTGACGTTGCTGCTTATTTGGGACGGCTACTTAGGGAAAATCGATGGAGTAATATTGACGGTGAGTCTGGT
Source organism: Gammaproteobacteria bacterium (assembly GCA_029861795.1). Next base: position 2,525 of record JAOTYS010000046.1, read on the forward strand.
TCTGCTGATTGCATGGACAGTATGGGTCGGCCTTAACGAACAACACCCGGGTCATCGCGAAGATGTGACAACAAAACCCGCTCACGATGCTCTGGAGATCGAGTTTCAGCAGGAGCTGACGGCGCGTGTTTCTACAACAAAGGCGCTCGCGTGGCTCATCGTCGGCTTGCTGTTGTTGCTGCTGAGCGCTCGTATTTTGGTATGGGGCGCAATAAACATCGCCGTTTATTTCGGCGTTAGTGACTTAATCATAGGATTGACCATTGTAGCGATAGGCACCAGTTTACCCGAGGTGGCCGCTGCTGTTGTCAGCGCGCATAAGGGGGAACACGATATTGCTATCGGCAACATTGTCGGTTCAAATATCTTCAATCTGTTAGGAGTAATCGGCATACCGGGTTTGCTCCACCCTGCCGCCATCGAAGGCGCTGTGCTCAAACGGGACTTTCCGGTGATGCTATTGCTTAGCCTGGCCATGCTGATTGTGGCGATCCGCCTGCGGGGTCAGACAAGGGTTAACCGAATTCACGGTGCGCTCCTGCTCATGGCCTATGCGGGATATCTGGGGCTTTTGGCGCTCACGCTGTCCGCCTAGCCGGCACACGAGCTGTCCGTTCGCACCAAAGGGTCAGATATAATGCCCTGGCCGTAGGCACCAAAAGCTTCCAAAAACGACAACATATGACCGACCACCGGTTTGAAGAATTTGGACGAGCCGTTATCGCTCTAGAAGCGAAGGCGGTCGCTCAGGTACAGCAGCGCATTGACAGTAACTTCAGCGGGGCTTGTCGGCGTATTCTCGCCTGCAGCGGGCGCGTGGTCGTGGTAGGTATGGGCAAATCCGGGCACATTGGCGGCAAAATTGCATCTACCTTAGCGAGCACCGGGACTCCAGCATTCTTTGTGCATCCAGGTGAAGCCAGCCACGGAGACTTAGGCATGATTACACCTAAAGATCTCGTGCTCGCTCTATCTAATTCTGGAGAGACACCCGAAGTGCTCACCATCCTCCCAGTCATTAAACGCATGGGTGTTCAGTTGATTGCCATTGTCGGTAATACTGACTCATCGCTGGCCCGTCAGGCCGATATTTGCCTGAACATAGGAGTGGACCAGGAGGCCTGTCCCATGAATCTTGCTCCAACCTCAAGCACGACAGCGGCATTGGCCATGGGTGATGCACTGGCAGTTGCATTATTGAAATCCCGGGGATTCACGGAGCAGGATTTCGTACGATCCCATCCTGGCGGTGCTATCGGTCGCCGGTTACTTGTATATGTCAGCGATATCATGCATGAAGTGGACAGTGTTCCACTGGTGGACGAACAAGCCTCGGTACACAAGGCATTGTCAGCGATGACCAGCAAAGCGATAGTGGGCATGACTGGAGTCCTCGATGCGGAACAACGCCTCAGCGGTATTTTCACAGATGGAGATCTACGCCGAGCGCTAAATGAATCAGTGGATGTGTATCGATGTCCCATCCAGGACGTCATGACGCGCGATCCAATAACAGTCAGTGCCGACACCCTAGCTGCGGAGCTCGTAGCACTAATGCGGACTAAATCCATCAATGGCGTCTTCGTTGTCGACGAAGACAATCGCGTGCTGGGGGCTCTCAATATGCACGACCTATACCGTGCCGGTGTAGTGTAACTCCTTTCAGTAAAGAGTTCCCTTGAGCTTAACTGAGAAAGTCGTTTTAGTGGCGGTGATCACAGCATTGGTGGGCCTTAGTCTCTGGCTTCAGTTCGGAATAATCGACACTCCATCAATAGCAGTCGATGAGGAGGAAACTCACGACCCAGACTATTACATAGAGAACTTCACCGCTATCGGCATGGACGACGAGGGCAACCGCAAGTACATACTTGAAGCTGAACGTCTGGTGCACTATCCAGATGACGATACTGCGTTGTTAGACAACCCACATATCATTCAGTATGAACCAGGACAAGCCCCAAGACATACTTATGCGGAATCCGGATGGGTCTCCTCGGACGGCGACGAGGTTTTACTCACCGGCAACGTGCGTGTTATACAAGGGCAAGGTGACGAGGACGCGGGCGGGGTCATGACCACGGACAAGCTTAAACTCCTGCTTAAACAAGATTCCGGTTAAATGCCAACCGGTGCCAGATTCGTATTGGGGAATCACCGCAGCGAGCTGCAGTAGATGAAGAGCTACCTTTATATTATGGTCCTGCTCACGGTGCTGATCGCTCCCAACTCAGTGGTGGCGCTGAAGTCGGATCGAGACCAGCCTGCGATCATCGAAGCCGAAGAAGTGGAGATGGACTTTCGCACTGGCGAACGTACCTATCGAGGTAATGTCTCGGTACAGCAAGGTTCAATGAAGATCATCGCTGACGAACTCATTGCCGTTTACAATGGAAGCAAACTCGCGAAGGCCACTGCTTTCGGTAACCCTGCGGAATTCCGACAGCGTCCCGAGGGCAAAGACCAAGACGTTGTTGGGAAAGCGCGAAAACTAGAATTGGACCAGATCGAAGATCTGGTGACTCTGAATGAGAACGCCAGTATTACCCAGGACGCAGACACTATCGAAGGGAAGACCATTGTGTACAGCTTACAAACCGAAAAAATGACGGTGCAAGGTGGAGCCACACAGCAACAAGCCGACGCAGCACAGCCATCGAGCGAATCTTCGGAAGTAAAAAGTCAGGACAAACAACAGGGCGACGAACCCAGCGCCAAACAAGAGCGACCTCGCGTCACTATTCAGCCGAAATCTACGGCCACTGAGTAAAGTCATTCCTTTTCTTCTATGAGCACTCTTTCCACCGAGGGGCTTTCTAAACAATACAAGGGCCTTACCGTTGTGGACAATGTCGAAGTCGACGTCAGCAGTGGTGAAGTGGTCGGTCTGCTTGGCCCTAACGGGGCGGGCAAGACAACCTGTTTCTACATGATCGTCGGCCTGATCCGACGCGACAGTGGCGAAATATTTCTCGGTGACACCAGCATTGCAGATCTACCAATGCATGAACGGGCACGGCTAGGCATTGGCTATCTCCCCCAGGAACCATCGGTCTTTAGAAAGCTTTCGGTCGAAGACAACATTATGGCAATACTACAAACCCGTGATGACATGACGGAGACCCAGCGGCGTCATCGAGCCTATGAGCTAATGGAAGAATTCAACATAACGCATAAGCGAGATAGTCTTGGGATTAGCCTGTCCGGTGGTGAACGACGTCGAGTAGAGATTGCTAGAGCTCTGGCACTAGAGCCGTTCTTTATTCTACTGGACGAGCCTTTCGCAGGCATTGATCCAATATCTGTTGGCGAAATTCAACGGATCATTGCCCATTTACGAGATAGTAAGGACATTGGCGTGCTTATCACCGATCACAATGTTCGCGAGACCTTGAAAATCTGCGACCGAGCCTACATCTTAAGAGAAGGCAAAGTTCTCACTGCAGGCAGCCCACAGGAGGTCGTGTACCACCCTGAGGTGCGTGATGTGTATCTTGGCGGCGACTTTACTTTGTAACATCAATCCTTCCCGCAAAAGTGCTGTAACAAGACCTTACAATCCCATACAGGCCATGATTTGTCTCGAATCGGTGGGATGTCGTGGCTGAGACGGGTTCCATTGTCAAGTGTATTCGTCGCCCCGGCTCGCTGAAAACTGTGGTTGCCTCATCGCCAAACGGCGTAAAATTTAGACTATCCTTGATCATAGACAAACGCCCGGGTAGATAGTTTTACCAGTAAATGAAACAAGCGCTTGAACTGAAGCTTGGCCAGCGTCTTACCATGACGCCGCAGCTACAACAGGCTATTCGGCTGTTGCAACTATCCGCTACAGAACTACAGATCGAGATTCAGCAAGCATTAGAAGGCAATCTCCTGCTACAAGAAGGAGCCGAAGATGATGTGCTTGATGACTCCCCTCCTGACCCCGAAGATGGGCCTGCAGACCCGCACAATGGCGAGGACGACGCTATTGCGGAATTAGATCTACAACTCAGCAGTGAACCGATGGATTCGAATATTGATTCGGAATGGGCGGAACGCTTCGAGTTTCCTACGAACGCAGTGGTGCGGGACCAAGATGTCGACATAAACTTTGAGATCGACGCGCGTAACAGCCGTCCCGCCACGTTACACGATTATCTTGACTGGCAGATGCGAATGGCTCCGCTGTCACCCACCGACAGGCAAATTGCTCAGTCTCTGATCGAGTCCGTTAGCCCCGACGGATATCTCACCTGCAGTCTGGTCGAACTACAGCAGACACTAGCGCGCGAGATCGAAACCGATATTGATGAAATCGAAGCGGTGCTACATAGGATTCAAAACTTCGACCCCCCAGGCGTTGGAGCAAGAAATCTCAGTGAATGCCTGCTCATTCAGCTCAAACACAAGAACCCAAGTACACCATTCCTGGAATCCGCCCGTGCACTTGCGGCGGACTATCTACAACTTCTGGCTAACTGTGATTACATCCGGTTACGTAGCGCTTTGGGTATAAGCTCCGACGAACTAAAGGAAGTTATCGCCTTGATTCAGAGTTTAGATCCACGCCCTGGTAGCCGCATCGAACCAATGCAGCCCTTGTATGTCATTCCGGATGTCACCGTAAAGAAGGTCAAAAACAAATGGCGAGCTGACCTAAACTGGGATACGTATCCTGAACTTCGAATCAACCGCAAGTACCAAGCACTAATACGACGTGCCGCTAATAATGGAGAAAACAAATTCTTGCAGGAACAGCTGCAGGAGGCTCGTTGGTTCATCAATAGTATTAAGAATCGTAACGATACATTGCTCAAAGTTTCACAGGAGATCGTTAATCGCCAGCAAGAGTTCTTTGAGCACGGCGAAGAGGCGATGCAGCCTCTAGTCTTACATGACATCGCCGAAGCTGTAGACATGCACGAATCAACCGTTTCCAGGGCTACCACTCAAAAGTTTATGGTTACTCCGCGCGGAGTCTTTGAACTGCGGTACTTTTTTTCGAGCCGCGTCGGTACCGTGGATGGTGAAAGCTATTCTGCAACCGCTATCAAATCATTAATAAAGAAGCTTGTGGAGAACGAAGCACCTACCAAGCCGATTAGTGATAGTAAGATAATGAAGATACTAGAGCAGAAGGGAATTCAAGTCGCTCGGCGAACCATAGCCAAATACCGGGATCACCTAAATATTCCACCGTCGAACCAGCGTAAATCGCTATCCTAAATACGATACTCGAGGGAGAAACAATATGCAGATAACTATAAGTGGTCAGCAACTTACGGTCACTACTGCATTACGTAGTTATGTTGCAGATAAACTGGAGCGAATCATGCGCCATTTTGATCACCTCACAACGACGAATGTTGTGTTACATGTAGAAAAATCCAGGCATTTGGTCGAGGCCACTATCAATGCGAAAGGTACAGTCTTGCACGCCAACGCCGAGGCGCAGGACATGTACAGCGCCATCGACGAATTGGCAAACAAGCTTGATCGTCAGGTTCTGAAACACAAAGAGAAATCATCCAATCATCACCGTCGTCGCTTTACACTGAAGGATCAAAGGACCAATGACTAGTTCCATCGCCGAATCGCAGCAAGGGATGAAACAATACGGTAAGGAGCAACCGGAGATATCCCAGTGCCTATCGCCTGGTCGGATCGGGGTCGGTCTCAATGTAACGAGCAAGAAACGGCTCCTGGAAAGAATGGCGGCGATACTACTTAAGGACTCTACTAACATAAACCGCGACACAGTCTTCCAAATCTTAACTGAAAGGGAACGACTGGGAAGCACGGGAATTGGCTATTCCGTTGCGTTACCTCATGGTAGAGTGAACGGGCTTGACAAGGCCATAGGCGCAGTCGCCACACTAGCAAAACCGCTGGACTTCGACGCTATTGACGGCGAACCCGTCACGTTGGTGTTTGGTCTACTGGTACCGGCCGAAGCGAATGAAGAGCATCTAAAACTGCTCGCTCATTTGGCCAGTATGTTTAGTAACCCGGAACTTCGAACAAAGGTGATGGCTGCAGAAACTCCCTCAGAGATTTATCACCTACTTACGGAGTGGAAACCAAAAACCTCGACTACAACGTGAATCAAAGCGCACGGGCCGCCGTGAGACCCGTATAGGTCAAAGCCGTAACACAAGCTGCAAGTTTCAAAATGTGCAACCTACTAGTGTCTCAGACTAGCGCCCCATTCCTCTGAGCCATGTCTACGGCTATGCCTATGACTCTCCTCATTGTCAGCGGACTTTCCGGATCAGGAAAAAGTATTGCTCTTCAGGCTTTGGAAGACTTGGGCTACTACTGTATCGACAACCTTCCAGCCGTTCTTCTACCGCACTTCACCGAAAAATTGCTCAGCGATCTCAATCAAGAACATACTCATGCGGCGGTCAGTATCGATTCTAGAAGTAGGAACTTCCTACAGTCACTGCCCATTAATCTGGAAGCATTAGAGACACTGGGCCAAGAGTATCGCATCATCTTTCTTGAAGCGGACGAGGCGATTCTCATCAAACGTTACAGCGAAACCCGTCGCAAACATCCGCTGACTGATCACAATACGCCGTTGATTGAAGGAATTCGCTCGGAAAAAGTGCTGTTAGCGCCCCTTTCTGATCGCGCCGATCAGCTCATTGACACCACTTACACCACCCCCCATGAACTTAGGGCTATGGTCCGAGATTATGCAGGACGCACGGACACAGAGAGCCTATCACTTTTGTTTAAATCATTTGGATATAAGCATGGCACACCCTTGGACGCAGATTTTGTGTTCGACGTGCGCTGTCTACCTAACCCGTATTGGCAGCCAGACCTGAAGGATTTATCTGGACTCCAGTCGGCCGTCGTTGAATTTCTAGAGCAACAACCCTCGGTACATGAAATGGTTGCTCACATACGCGATTTCATCGAAACGTGGCTACCCAGCTTTAGGGAGGAGAACCGAAGCTATATCACGGTTGCCATAGGCTGTACCGGTGGTAGACATCGCTCGGTTTACATTACGCAGAAACTCGCCGAGCACTTCTCGAAACAACTAAATGTTCATATTCGTCACCGCGAATTGTCGTGACAGTGAGAAGGTAGTCCGGGTTGGTAGTTAGGACTGCGATCTAGCAAACCACACCGGTATCAGCCCGCCCCGCCAGGGGCAATCACAATCAGCATCTGTACCCCAGGCTTACAGATGCTCAATAGGGCATTCGCCTGTATATTCGGGATTGTTGGAACTACTTTGTAACGACGAGTCTTGAACGCATGCCGACAAGCAAAGTCATCATCATCAATAAACTTGGTCTCCATGCACGCGCCGCGGCCAAGCTCGTTAATGTGGCCTCAAGCTTTGAGAGCGGGATTACTTTGAGTCACCGAAGCAATTGCGTGGACGGCAAGAGTATCATGGGGATAATGATGTTGGCCGCCGCCAAGGGAACTGAAATCGAGGTGCACACCCAAGGCGAAGATTCGGAGAAGGCACTGGCAGCGATAATGGACTTGATCAATGACAAATTCGGTGAGGAGGAGTAATGCTTACTCTGCATGGAGCAGCTGTGGGAAGCGGTGTAGCCATCGGCACTGCGATGGTGTTGCAACAACCCACGCAGGAAATCCCGCAATACACGCTGCCAAACGACAGACTGGAAAATGAGGTCCAGCGGTTTCGTGCAGCGGTACAAACGGCGCGTAGACAGTTACAAGAAATTCTCGCCCATATTCCACGAGATGCGCCCACAGAACTCGCCGGATTCATTGATGCACATCTTTTGATGCTGGAAGACCCAATACTGGTGGATGCTCCTGTCAAATCCATCCGTGAAAAACGCTACAACGCCGAATGGGCGTTGAAGATTCATAGCGAATCGTTGGCCGAGGTCTTTGACAACATGGAGGATCCATATCTACGAAGCAAGAAATCCGATGTTGATCAAGTGGTAGGCCGGGTCCAGGCCGCATTACTAATGGTGGACGATGAGCATGTTGACCGGATTAGCCGTAGGCCTCAGGGACAGATCGTGGTCACTCACGACCTAACTCCTGCGGATACTGTTTTGCTCAAATCCCACGAGATGAAAGGCTTCGTAACGAATCTCGGTGGCCCGATTTCGCACACCGCAATTCTTGCCCGTAGCTTACGTATTCCGGCCATCGTCGGACTTCACGGCGCCACGCGCTATATCCGCAACGGTGAGCAAATCATCGTCGACGGAATACGAGGAGTACTCGTAATAGACCCAAGCGAGGCAGTGCTGCAGGAATACCGTACCCGTAAGCAACATCTCATTAACCTACAGCATAAACTGGAAGCTCTGAAGTCAAGTGATGCGGTAACTCGAGATGGGCACCCGATTCGCTTGTTGGCCAATATTGAACTACCTGAAGACATCGACTCGGCAATAGAAGTATCCGCTGCGGGTGTCGGTCTTTACCGGACCGAATATCTGTTCATGAACCGGAAGCAATCGCCAAGCGAAGCGGAACAGTTCGCTGCCTACTCTCGGGTATGCTTGGCGCTCAAGCAACCGATAACGATACGCACACTAGACCTAGGAGCCGACAAGCAGGTGGATGGCGGCCGCTCAGGCGGCAAAATTGCCACCAATCCAGCTTTGGGACTTCGCGCGGTGCGCCTATGTTTGCAACACCCCGACTTGTTTAGGCCACAGCTACGCGCCATTCTCCGTGCATCTGCCCTGGGCCCGGTAGAGATTATGATTCCGATGGTATCCAGCCTCCACGAACTAGATCAGGTGTTGGAAATGATCCGGGAAGTGAAAAACGAACTTGAGCGTGACGGACTCGAATTTGACCCCAATTTACCTGTAGGAGGCATGATAGAGGTGCCGGCTGCCGCCATACGTGCGGATTTGTTTGCACGTAAGCTCGATTTTCTGTCTATCGGGACCAACGACTTAATCCAGTACACCCTGGCCATTGATAGAGTGGATGATGCGGTGAATTATCTATACGATCCGCTACATCCTTCCGTACTACGCCTGATCAGCATGATTATCGAGGCGAGCAACGCAGCTCATATACCGGTCTCCATGTGCGGTGAAATGGCTGGCGATACCAAGTACACACGGCTTCTGCTTGGTTTAGGTCTGCGGATATTCAGTATGGATCCAACAACCTTGCTGGAGGTAAAAAGAATTATTCGTGAAAGCGATCTTGATCGCCTTCGACATGCTGCTGGGGAGATATTGACGGCCAGAGACACAACCGAGCTGCATGACATGGTTGATGCAATCAACGCTGAGCCTTGATGCGATGTAGCCACCAAAGGCTCGACCACAACAAAAAAAATACTACACGATCAGGCAGTAAAGAAAAGATTACAGCCCATGCGTCAAGAAACGGACATCAATGAGAGGCTAATCGATGCTGTGGAGATTGGTTCACAGCAAGAGATCCATACGTTGATGCAGGATCTCCACGCAGCGGACATTGCCAACCTGCTCGAGAGCATCCCGCCGGAACAACGAAGGATTGTATGGTCGGCGATTAATTCGGATCTAATGGGCGAGGTCCTCACCGAGGTATCCGACGGCGTACGTGAGGGGTTGGTGGAGGATATGGACCACGACAGCTTGGTCACCGCCGTGGGCTCGTTGGACATCGATGACATTGCCGACCTGATCCCCGATTTGCCCGACGACGTGATCGCGGATGTGTTATTCGCGGTAGACAAGGCTGCCCGCGAAAGCCTGCATGCTGTCCTATCCTATCCCGAAGATACTGCGGGCGGATTGATGAACGTCGACACCGTCACGGTACGCGAAAACATTCCTTTAGCAGTAGTGTTGCGTTATCTGCGCCTACGCGGAGAACTACCCGAGTACACCGATAAGTTGTTCGTCGTGGGACGAGACGGTGGCCTCAAAGGCATATTGTTTTTGTCTACGTTATTGACATCAGACGCCTCAGAGCGAGTGGGGAAGTTGATGGATAACGATCCTATCGTCTTAAACGTGATGCAAGTAGATGAGGAGGTAGCCGCTGCGTTTGAGCGTTACAATCTAATCTCCGCACCCGTTGTGGACGATGACCAACGACTGCTAGGCCGCATAACGATCGATGATGTAGTCGACGTCATACGACAAGAAGCCGATCACACGGTTATGGTACGTGCAGGTCTGAGCGAAGAAGAGGACATTTTTGCACCGGTAGTGCGTAGCGCCCGTTCCCGGGCATTATGGCTTGGGGTGAACCTGATCACTGCGGTTGTCGCCTCATGGGTAATCGGTCGATTCGAGCATACAATCGAAAAACTGGTTGCGCTGGCAGTGTTGATGCCCATCATTGCAAGCATGGGTGGCAACGCGGGAACTCAGACGCTGACTGTGATTATTCGCGGATTAGGCTTAGGGACGATTACCTACGGTAACGCTTGGCGGGTTTTGCGCAAGGAACTGCTGGTAGGGGGTATGAACGGCATTATCTGGGCAATTGCGGTCGCGGTCATCGCCACAATCTGGTACCGGGACATAGCATTGGGCCTTATCATCGCCGTCGCCATGATCATTAATCTCTGTGTAGCCGCACTAGCAGGGGTTGCACTACCATTCCTATTTCAACGCATGCGTATCGACCCAGCGCTGGCGAGTGGAGTAGCCCTCACCACTGTGACTGACGTCATCGGCTTCCTATCTGTATTGGGATTGGCGGCGCTGTTCTTAGTGTAAACGCTCCAGGCGAATGATCTCAACTCGACTGCGCCCTACCCCGCATCCAGCCGATCACTACTAAGCAAATAGAGATCACCAATACCGGAACGTTGCCAAAGCGGGCAAAGGGGGTCGTCCCTACCATCGGCCGTACATCTCCCTCAAGCACCATGGTCTCAAACTGCGCCGACGCCACAACCACTTGGCCGCGGTGATCAATTACTGCGGAAATACCCGTGTTGGCAGCGCGAAGCATTGGGCGCCCAGTCTCCAACGCACGCATGCGCGCAATCTGCAAGCGTTGGTGTGGCGCTAGCGAATCTCCAAACCATCCATCTTCGCTGACATTGACCAACATCGTGGCGTCCGGAAGAGACCGTAACACCTCATCTGTAAACGCGTCCTCATAGCAGATGGTTATCCCTATTGGTTGGCCTGCGGCCATAAGCCTTGTCTGCTCGTTGTCCCACGGTGAGAAATCCGCCATGGGAATATCCAGGTAAGCAATGATCCATCCGAATAGCGGTTTCCAGGGCAGATACTCGCCGAAGGGAACCAGATGGTGCTTACGATAAAAGCGCTCCCGGTCAGTGGTTGCAACAACACTATTGTAATAGACTAGGTTGGAATCAATGCTTACACGCTCGAGCACCCCTAATATGTAATCGGCTGGGTGCCGATTGAGCGTGTCCCAAAACCCCTCGGACAATTCATCGACGTAGTAGGGCGCGGCTGACTCCGGCCATACAATCAGATCAGCGTCTACATAAGGCGCGCTCATCTCTACATATCTGCTCAATATCTCAGGGCGCCGCGCCTGATCCCACTTATCTTCTAAGGGCACGTTGCCCTGAATTAACGCAACGCTCAGTTCTTTTCCCTCGGGCTCCACCCAATCCACTCTTCCGGCTGACCCAAACAACGCCCACAAGCCTATCAGGATCAGCGCGCAGGGTGCGCCATAACGTCGAGGGGAACGTAACAGCAGCGCAACAGCTCCTGCACTGACCGCCACAGCAAGCCCCACTCCGTAGACCCCGATCCAGGGTGCTGCTGCACCCAGCGGATAACCCACCTGGCTGTAACCAAGGCTCATCCAGGGAAAGCCAGTCAAAAGCCAACTACGAACCCATTCCATCAGCACCCACACAGCCGGAATGACTAATACACTTTGGACCACCACTTGATCTCGACACAGCAGTCCCTGCAATAGTCCCGCCAGCGCTGGGATGCCGGCCAACAGCACGGTGAATCCCGCGACCGCCACACTCGCCAATACCGGAGGCATGTTGCCGAAGTTATGCAGACTGACGTAAACCCAGGACACCCCAAAACCGAACATCCCTAGGCCAAACAGAAAGCCACGAAGCATCGCCCGAGCAGGGGTCACGTCAATCCAACAAACGAACAACAGCGCTGGCGCAAGAACCCCTAACGGAAACAGTCCGAACGGTGCAAAGGCGAGGGGCGTAACAAGCCCCGCCACAACTGCGATCAAATGACCCACGATCGGACTGTTGTTTGGGGTCATGCTGACCATGTCTGGACTTAGCCGCGGTGACAGGCTGTGGGATGCAGACGAGTCGACCGTTCGTCTATGCACTGAACTCGTGGGGTGGTCAATTTTGGCGGGTCATCTTGACGAGATGAACACGACGACTATCCGCATTCAAAACCTCGAAACGTAGTTCCCCAATTTCCGCCACTTCTCCGCGCATCGGCACATGACCCAGGTTGTTAATGATCAAACCACCAACGGTGTCTATTTCTTCTGGGTCAAAATCAGTATTAAAGCGCTCGTTGAAATCCTGTAACGGCAGCAGGGCTTTTATGATGAACTCATGATCACCTCGTTCCATAACCATGCTCGCCTCTTCATCGATGTCGTGTTCGTCTTCAATGTCTCCGACGATTTGCTCGATCACATCTTCGATGGTGACCAGTCCCGCCACGCCGCCGTACTCGTCGACCACAATAGCCATATGATTTCGGTTGGCACGGAATTCACCCAAGAGAACATTGAGGCGCTTGCTCTCAGGAACAAAGACGGCCGGTCTTAACAGGTCACGCATGTTGAAATGGTCCGTGTCGCCTTCGAAGTAGCGGAGCAAATCCTTGGCAAGCATGATTCCTACGACTTTGTCGCGGTCGTCATCGATGGTGGGAAATCGGGAGTGGGCCGATTCGATCACCAGCGGCAAAAACTCCTCTGGCGCTGCGTTGCGGTCAACCACAACCATTTTAGATCGGGCCACCATGATGTCCCGTGCGCGCAACTCCGAGACCTGAAACACTCGCTCGATCATGTCTAATGAATCCTGATCGAGTAAATTTCGTTGCTGCGCCTGGCGCAACACTTCCAGTAATTCTTCTTGTGTGACCGGCTTGCGTCGTATCAGTCGAGCTAGCTTTTCCACCCAGCCAGTGATGGGCTGTGGGCTAGCCTGGTTACGAGTCATTCGCAGCGCTCAACGGTTCAACTAGCCCCAGTTGAGTCAAGAGACGCATCTCCATTGCCTCCATCGCGGCGGCATCTTGATCCGTTTGGTGATCTAGGCCGCAGAGGTGCAACACACCGTGGATCACCATATGTGCCCATCGCGTATTTAAAGGCACCGAATATTCACTCGACTCCTTGATAACCAGTGGAGCGCAAATGACGACGTCGCCGAGAATGTTAGTGTTGACCTCGGGGGGATCTTCGAAAGGGAACGACAAAACATTGGTGGGAAAATTCTTGTGACGGTATCTTCGATTGAGCTCAGCGCCTTCTTGCTCGTCGACGATCCTCACCGTCAACTCGACACCAGTACGCCCTGTTTCGGCCAATGCTGCATCCACCCAGGCGATAACAACTGGCGCATGGGGCACCTTACACGTCGAGACATTCTGCACCTGAGTATGCGTCATTCACCGGGCTCAGCATCGCTATGCGCTTCGTAGGCCTCAACAATCCGCTGCACTAATGGGTGCCTGACCACGTCTTGAGGCTTGAAATGAGTTACGCTAATACCTTCGATTCCCTCCAGGATGTTTCTCGCATGTTTCAATCCAGACGCACAGCTGCGCGGAAGATCAGTTTGAGTGACGTCCCCAGTCACCACCGCCTTTGAGCCAAATCCTATGCGTGTTAGAAACATTTTCATCTGCTCTACTGTGGTGTTCTGGGCTTCGTCGAGGATCACGAATGCTTCATTGAGGGTACGACCGCGCATATAAGCCAGTGGTGCCAGCTCTATGATGTTGCGATCCATAAGCTTTGCCACTCTGTCGAAGCCAAGCAGTTCATACAAGGCGTCGTAGAGAGGTCGTAGATACGGATCCACCTTTTGCCCAATATCTCCCGGGAGAAAGCCCAGGCGTTCCCCGGCCTCCACCGCAGGCCTAACCAACACGATGCGGCTCACTCGATCCTCTTCAAGGGCATGGGTCGCGCATGCCACTGCGAGGTAGGTCTTGCCTGTGCCAGCGGGACCGATACCGAAATTGATATCGTTGCTCACAATATTCTGTAAATATCGACGTTGACGCGCGTTCTGCGGACGAACCTGCGATTTGCAGGTGCGTATGACCAACTCATTGTCACCG
>JAOTYS010000392.1 GCA_029861795.1 Gammaproteobacteria bacterium
CCAGTCAGATCTCGGTGTTCGGTGACCGCCCGTATAGCCCCCTGCAGATCCATCATAGTGCTCCTTCCAGACGCATCGACAACAACGTGCTGTGGCAAATGCTATCCACGTCCCAAAGGCGTACTCGCCATGCTCAAGAAGTTTGCCAACAACTCCCGACCAAATTGCGTCAAAATCGATTCCGGATGAAATTGTACACCTTCAACGATCCACTCTTTATGGCTCAAACCCATTATCTCTCCGTCTTCGGTCCAGGCGGTAAGCTCAAGACACTCGGGAAGCGACTCTCGCGACACCACCAACGAATGATAACGAGTCGCCTGAAACGGATTCTGTAGATCCTCGAAGACCCCGACACCTGTATGGTGGATCATTGATGTCTTGCCGTGCATCAACTCCTTAGCAGAGACGATCTCACCACCGTATGCCTGTCCGATGCTTTGGTGGCCGAGACACACCCCCAGTATTGGAATGTCGCCACCAAAACGCGCTACCGTATCCACTGAGATCCCAGCTTCGTTAGGGGTACAAGGCCCGGGGGAGATGACAATCTGATCCGGTCTCAGTTCCGAAATCCCCTCGGGCGTTATCTGATCGTTGCGAAATACCCTCACTTCATGGCCCAGCTCACCCAAGTATTGCACCAGGTTGTAGGTGAACGAATCGTAATTGTCGATCATGACAATCATTTCGTACCTCGTAGATGTTCTCGATGATGGGTAAAAGTAGCTTTCGCCGCGTCGTCATCTGCGAACGTTGGTCGCAATTGCTGTTCTAGGCGCTGAAGCGCTTGCTGCGCTTGCCTTAGCTGCAACATCACCGACTCCGACGTCAATGGTCCAGTAGGTAGTGATTCCTTCTTGGATTCCTGTCCGATAATGAACTTCCTAAACCAAGACGCAGTGACCATGCGATGACAGAGCGAGTGCATTGAAGTCAATCCACCAAGTTCGTGTCTAAACCCGCGACCGCCATGGACACGGCCTTGAATATGGCGCGACCCTTGTTCATAGTTTCCATCCACTCGTAGCGCGGCACCGAGTCTGCGACGATGCCGGCGCCCGCTTGGATGTGCAAAACCTCATCCGAGATGACGGCGGTACGAATCGCAATGGCTGTATCCATGTTGCCATTCCAACCGATGTATCCCACTGCCCCTGAGTAGACACCTCGCTTGTCCGGCTCAAGCTCATCGATAATCTCCATAGCGCGAACCTTGGGAGCACCGCTCACCGTTCCTGCAGGAAATGTGGCCCGCAGCACGTCGATGGCATCACGTCCCGGTTGTAATCTGCCGATAACATTGGAAACGATGTGCATCACGTGAGAATACCGCTCGATTTGCATTTTCTCGGTCAGTTTGACGCTGCCGATCTCCGCTACGCGACCAACGTCGTTTCGCCCCAAATCCACCAGCATTAAGTGTTCAGCCAACTCTTTAGGATCCGCAATGAGTTCACGCTCAAGGCGCAAGTCGTCCTCCTCATCCTCGCCGCGCCGTCTGGTCCCAGCGATCGGTCGCACAGTCACCACATCATCTTCCAAGCGTACTAATATTTCTGGGGACGATCCTACGATATGAAACGTATTCATATCAAAGAAGTACATATAAGGAGACGGATTAACCGTTCGCAACGATCGATACAGATCAAGCGGTTTCGATTGGAATGGAATTGATAACCGCTGAGAAAGAACGACCTGCATGATGTCACCGTTTCGAATGTATTCGCGGGATCGTTCTACCGCCTGCTCGAACTCTTCTTGGGCAAAACTCGAGACGAAATCGGTTTCATTGACGCGTTTGCTGCTGTCAGATCTGACACGCGACGGCAAGCTACGATCCAGCTGTTCGATCAGCTGTTCTAAACGCTCGTTGCCGACGTCCAAAGCATCTACCTCATTGGGATCGACATGGACGATGATGTATAAACGCCCCGCCAGATTGTCGAACACCACCACCTCATCCGACACCATCATCATTATGTCGGGAGCCTTGATCTGATCCGGCTTATGACACGGACCTAGATGCGTTTCGATGTAGCGTACAGTGTCATAACCAAAGTACCCGGCTATCCCGCCCGAAAAACGGGGTAGACCGGTGATCTCGGGAACACGGTGGCGGCTGTGGAACTGGCGGATTGCTTCCAGCGGATCGTCGACGGTGCGGCGCTCTAATTGTTCGCCGTCGTGGTCCACTGTGACCTCGTCGCCGTGTACCTTGAGTACGGTCCTACAGGGCAAGCCGATGATGGAATAACGACCCCATTTCTCACCGCCTTGGACCGATTCCAGCAGATAGGAATAAGGGCCGCTTGCGAGCTTGATATAGGTACTAAGCGGCGTGTCGAGGTCTGCTAAGACCTCACGCATTAGGGGAATGCGGTTATAACCTTGGGCTGCGTATTTTCGGAGATCGCTTGTTTGGATGAGCATTTAACACCACCGGATTTACTGGAAAAGTGTAACGGGTTACGAACGGACTACTTAGGTCCGCCATCGCCACCAGCTACGCCATGCGTCAACAGCTCCGGTGATGTTTTCGCTCATAGTGTTGGGCTTAGTTATTAATGGTCCAATATCAGCAGGGCCAAAATGTCATACAACGAATCAACCACTGCATCCGCTCCAAACTGTCGGACATCCATGCCTTCATTGTACCCATAAGTCACACAAATTACAGGCATTCCCGCGCCTCGCGCCGCAGTCACGTCGGTGATCGTGTCCCCTACCATCACACAATCCGACGTATCTAAATCGAACCGAGCCGCCGCCTCCACGAGCGGCAACGGATCTGGTTTCTTGCGCTCAAGGCTATCACCGCTAAGTACTAGATCGAAGTGACAGTGCAAACCTAGCTTGCGCAGCAACGGCATAGTAAACCTCTCACCTTTGTTTGTGATACACGCGAGCACAAGGCCTT
The DNA here is from genome assembly GCA_029861795.1 of Gammaproteobacteria bacterium. The sequence continues at coordinate 2,921 of JAOTYS010000392.1, forward strand.
GTGCTCGTAGCGCCAACAACGTCTCCTCCACCCCCAGGTAAAGCTGACTGCGATCGCAGACCCGGTCACTGTAGGCTTCAAAGAAAAGCCGTAACGCGTGCTCGCAGTCCACCTCGCCCGCGTGATCTCCACTTTCGACCAGTACCCGCTTGACCAGATTCCCAGCGCCACCACCGATCCAATGCCGTACTTGAGTTTCCCCTGCCGCAGGCAGACCGACGCTTGCAAGCATCTGATTGATGGCCGCCGCCAAATCCGGAGCCGTATCGATCAAAGTACCATCCAAATCGATGGCGACCAGCCTTGGTGTGCTGGGTAGCCCGAGCGAACCAGCCCGTTGTGTGAAGTCGTTAACCCCCGACGACATCGTCATACGTTGAGCCCGCCCCAAGTCCCAGCTTTCGCATCAACGCCGCTGATGATGGCTTAGCAAGATCGGATGAACACTCATGTCTTTGGGTGTCGCCACCGGCTATTGCAATCAAGCGGTTGGTCATGATCGCGACCACCTATTCGAAGTAGCTCTAGCCAATTCTGCTCGCATCGCCGCAATAGTCTGCTCGTAATTGTCGGTGCCGAAGATAGCCGAACCCGCCACAAATGTATCCGCGCCGGCCTCCGCGATCTCCCGGATATTCTCCAAGTTGACCCCGCCATCAACTTCAAGACGGATATCCGCCCCGCTGGCATCGATCACGGTGCGCGCCTCACGCAACTTGTCCAATACATGAGGAAAGAACTTCTGACCGCCAAAACCAGGATTGACTGACATCAGTAGAACCATATCGATGTTGTGCACCACATGCTTGAGTAAATTGAGCGGGGTCGCGGGGTTAAACACTAGCCCTGTCTTGCAACCACACTCACGTGCCAACCGTAGAGATCGATCGATGTGTTCCGATGCCTCCGGATGAAAGGTGATATAAGTCGCCCCGGCTTCAGCGAAATCAGGAATAATCCGATCCACTGGCTTGACCATGAGATGTACGTCTATGGGTGCGCTCACCCCATGTTTGCGCAATGCCTCACACACTAATGGTCCGATGGTCAAGTTCGGAACATAGTGGTTATCCATGACATCGAAATGAATAAAATCCGCGCCCGCCGATAACACGCTATCAACTTCCTCACCAAGGCGAGCAAAATCCGCCGACAAGATTGAAGGAGCGATAACGTAGTCTGACATGTTGTTATCCAGTTATTCCTTAAAATTCAGTATCACGGCGCATGTTGGCAACCCTTGGGTAGCCAACCCATCAGCAATGACTACCGAATCACTAGGAATAAAGCACCTTCGCCGCGCTGAATGTTAAGCAGCAAGGCGCGTTTATTGAGCTCGACGGCGTCAGCCATCTCCCTCAAGTTGCGTACCCGCTGTCGGTTCACCGACACAATGATGTCGTCCTTGCGCAGACCCGCTTCCCAAGCTGGGCTGTCTTGTTCGACATCCACCACCAACACACCACCGTCTCGACGCTCCGAAGAGTCCTCGAGATCCCTAAACACCGCACCGTCTAACCGCGAGCTCAGTTGGACACCTTCGTTGCTCGCGACTTCTGGCTGTTCGATTTTGGCACGCACG
>JAOTYS010000393.1 GCA_029861795.1 Gammaproteobacteria bacterium
ATCCTGGGTGCTTTCTGCGTCAAGATTTGTGAAACGATTCCCGTATGGGCAGAGACGACTGGCGCGATGTTGGGAGGTATGACCAGCTGGGAAGTTATCACCATCGGAGGCCAGGATAGCGAAGGCAATGACGCCACCAACGAATTGAGCTTTGTGATGCTTGAGCTTGCCGACGAACTGCGCATGCGCCAGCCCAACTTTCACGTGCGTCTGCACGAGAATACCCCAGATGATTTCTATGACGAGGTGATTCGCGTTAACTTTGGACCCGGCTCGGCTCCGGCCATGTACAACGACGAACTGATCATCGAGAGTATGATGAACGTTGGCTACTCACTGGAAGATGCACGGGACTACGTGGCCATCGGCTGTGTAGAGCCCACGGCCCCTGGTAAAACCCTAGGTTCCACTGACGCGGGCATGTACAACATGGCGTTGGCCCTGGAGATGGCTCTCAATCAAGGTCGTCAGTTTGGATCTTCCAGGCAAATTGGCGCACTAACCAAGCCGGTTTCAGATATGACCAGCATGCAAGACGTGCTGGACGCTTACGATACACAGACCAAGCACCAGTTAGCCAAACTGCATGCCGACCTGCAAGCGGTAGAGCGTTTCCATGCGGAGTATCATCCTACACCGCTGACCAGCGCGACACTGGATGGCTGCCTGGAGGCGGGCAAGTGTTCCACCCAGGGTAGCGCCAAGTACAACTTCTCTGGCATCCAGGGTACCGGCATGGCAGTTGTTGCCGATTCGCTGGGCGCCATTGAGAGTGCAGTATTTGAAGACGGCTGGTTGACTCTGGAAGAGCTGGTGGGCCACCTGGAGGACAATCTGTCGGATGAAGTGGTTCGCACCAAGCTGGAGAATATCGATAAGTTTGGTAATGACATTCCCAAGGCCGATGCCTGGATGAAGTGGGTGGGTGATCACTACTCCGATTCTATCCACGCACTGGGCAAGAACACCCGCGGTGGGCAATACCTGGCCGGCGTGTACTCCAACACTTCTCACACCCATTTTGGCAGCTTGACCAGCGCTACTCCCAATGGGCGGCGCAAAGGCGAAACCTTTGCTTCGGGCTTTGCCCCAGAGAACGGCGCCGATAAGCGCGGTTCCACCGCACTAATCAACTCGATGAACCGGATTGATTTCAAGAAGTTTGCCAACGGCATCAACTTCAACATCAAACTGGATGCTTCGAGCTACGAGTGCGACGATGGTAAACAGGCGCTGGGCAGCATGTACAAGGTGTATTTCAAGCGCCACGGCATGCAGGTGCAGGCGAACATGCTCGATCCCAAGATTCTGATCGAAGCGCGCGACAACCCCGAATTGCACCCCAACCTGCTGATCCGCGTGTCGGGTTACTCTGCCTACTTCAACGATCTCTCTCCAGAGATGCAGGACGAAGTGATAAGCAGGAGCAGTAATGGGGCCTGATGCCAGCCTGATCGATGCGATAGCAGTCACGGAGCCAAGGAAGGCTTCGCTATACTTCGATATCAAACGCAACACGCTGGATGATGGACCGGGAATCCGCAGTGTTGTGTTTTTTAAGGGTTGCCCGCTGTCATGCACATGGTGCCAGAACCCGGAGAGTATCAACACTGGTTACGAGTTGTCCTACGATGCAGAGAAATGCATCAGCTGTAACGACTGTGCAGAGGTTTGTCCCGAACAGGCGATAGACCTCAGTTCCCCCGACAAGATCATTCGCGATAAATGCACACAATGCTTCAAGTGTGTAGAGGTATGCCCCTCGGGTGCACTGGAGCAGTGCGGTAACGACATCGAGATGGACTACCTGGTTGAGAAGGTGCTTGAAGACCAAGCCTTCTTCGAGACCTCTGGTGGTGGTGTGACGGTGTCAGGTGGCGAAGCGTTGATGCAAATGGAATCAGTGGGGGAGTTGTTTTCGCGCCTTAAAGAGCGTGGTATTCACACGCTGATTCAAACGGCCGGTCTGTTTAATTACAAGGTATTTGAAAAGCTGGTGCTGCCCTACACCGATACGATTTATTTTGATCTGAAGTTGATGGACAGTGATGCGCACAAGGAGTATTGCGGCGTTCCTAATCACTCCATCCATGAGAACTTCAGGAAAGTACAGGCGCTGGCGCGAGAGTCAGTGATTGAGGTATTGCCGCGCGTGCCGCTGGTGCCCTTTATTACCGACACGCAAGAGAACCTGACGGCCATTGCTGAGTTTATGCTAAAGCATGGTGTAGAAAAGATGCAGATTCTGCCCTACAACCCGATCTGGCTCGACAAGCTGCCACGTTTTGGTGGCGTACAACGTTTGGATTTTGGTGAGGGCACCAGCAAGTTCATGCCGGACGTGGAGCTGGATCGCTGCATAGATATTTTTGAATCCCGAGGTATCCACGTTCACTGCCACAGATGATTCATTAGCAACACAGTAGTACTGCGCCTTCCGCCCGCACAGCGCCCAAGCACATACCAATGACCAGGCCTGATAGGGAAGAGCAGCTCGCTATTCACTTTAAAAACACACTGTTCATTACAAGAGGACAATAATATGACGTATGCACAACCTGGACAGGAAGGCTCTGTTGTTTCGTTTAAACCGCGCTATGACAACTTTATTGGCGGCGAGTGGGTAGCCCCTGCAGATGGTCGATATTTTGAAAATGTGACGCCGGTAACGGGTCAGGTTTATTGCGAAGTTGCGCGTTCTTCGGCAGCGGACGTTGAAAAGGCGCTGGATGCGGCGCACGCGGCACGAGCCAGTTGGGGTTCAACGGCGGTGGCGGATCGCGCCAACCTGCTACTGAAGATCGCTGATCGCGTAGAGCAGAACCTTGAGATGCTGGCGGTAGCCGAGACCTGGGAGAACGGCAAGGCGGTGCGCGAAACACTCAATGCTGATTTGCCTTTGTTTGTAGATCATTTCCGCTACTTTGCGGGTTGCATTCGGGCACAGGAAGGCTCTGCGGCGGAGCTTGATTCGACGACTGTTGCCTACCACTTCCATGAACCCTACGGTGTAGTGGGGCAGATTATTCCCTGGAACTTCCCGCTGTTGATGGCGGCTTGGAAACTAGCGCCGGCACTGGCTGCGGGCAACTGTGTTGTCTTGAAGCCGGCGGAGCAAACGCCTGTCACCATTTTACTGGTGATGGAGCTGATCCAGGACATTCTTCCTGCTGGCGTGGTGAACATCGTGAACGGTTTTGGTGCTGAGGCAGGTGCGGCGCTGTCGCAGAGCACGCGGATTGCCAAGCTGGCATTCACAGGCTCCACGGCGGTAGGCAATGAAATCCTCAAGTGTGCGGCGAACAACCTGATCCCCTCGACCGTGGAGTTGGGTGGCAAGTCACCGAACATCTACTTCGAAGACATCATGGACCACGAAGACAGCTTCCTGGAGAAGAGTGCAGAGGGTTTGCTGCTGGGCTTCTTTAACCAGGGTGAGGTGTGTACCTGTCCTTCACGTGCACTGATTCAGGAGTCGATTTATGACAAGTTCCTGGAGATTGTGGTGGAGCGTTCGAAGTCCATTGTGCAGGGTAACCCGCTTGATCCGAATACACAGGTTGGCGCGCAGGCATCACGCGAGCAGTTCGACAAGATCATGAGTTACATGGAGATTGGCCGCAGCGAAGGAGCGCAAGTATTGATTGGTGGTGACAAGGCCAATCTGGAAGGTGATCTAGCGGGTGGATTTTATGTGCAGCCAACTTTGATGGCCGGTAAGAACGACATGCGCGTGTTCCAGGAAGAGATCTTTGGCCCGACGCTGGGTGTGACCTCATTCAAGGATGAGGCCGAGGCATTGGCATTAGCCAATGACACAAGCTACGGCCTGGGTGCCGGTGTGTGGACACGTGATATGAACCGCGCTTACCGCATGGGCCGGGGCATTGAGGCGGGTCGAGTGTGGACCAACTGTTACCACGCGTATCCTGCGCACGCTGCGTTTGGTGGCTACAAGAAGTCGGGCATTGGCCGCGAGACCCACAAGATGATGTTGGATCACTACCAGCAAACCAAGAACCTGTTGGTGAGCTATAGCACTGATCCGCAAGGGTTCTTCTAGGGCTCGAGAGTGGCGCCCCTTTTTCGGGGCGTTACATCTTCCCAGCTTTGACCTCTTTAACGACCTATTTCTTTGCTGGCGTGCTATGACCCATAACTATATATAGGTGCCTAGATGGATGCCCAGCGCATGACTATGTTCAACACTAGCGTTTCGCTTGCGACTAGAGAATGTGCGAGCCGTCAAGGTGGGTGAGGGAAAAAGCAAGCAAGTTCTACTCCGCCAAATACTGAAATTTCTTGGCTGACATACTCAGGTATCAACGTATTCCAACAACCATGGAGAAAGCTAAATGACATTTGTGGTAGGTGAAGACTGTATCAGATGTAAACACACCGATTGCGTTGAGGTCTGTCCTGTCGACTGTTTCTATGAAGGCCCGAATTTTCTAGTTATCCACCCAGAAGAATGCATTGATTGCGCCCTCTGTG
>JAOTYS010000047.1 GCA_029861795.1 Gammaproteobacteria bacterium
GCACCCCGACGACGTGGATACCGGGATCCTCGCCATAGAGATTGGGAAACGCATAGAAAAATCCCGGCACAACGATTGCCAGGATTAGTACATATTTCCAGAGCGGATACTGATTAAGCATTCAGGGGGATGTTGAGCCTAGGCCGACTTCATTGTTCCCTTAGGCATCATCTGCTGCACCGCCTGCCTTTGTACCTTGATCTGGACACCGTCGGCCACTTCCAGCGTAAGAAAAGTTTCCCCCGCCTCAGTGACCCGACCCAAGGTACCTCCGTTGGTGACCACCTCGTCGCCCTTCTTCAGGGATGCGGCCATTTCCTTATGCTGCTTGGCACGCTTTTGCTGCGGGCGAATCAGCAAAAAGTAGAACAGCACAAATATGACTACCAAGGGCAACAGGCTGAACAAACCGCTGCCAGGAGCGTCTGGGGCCGCTTGTGCCCAGGCATCAGAAATTACAAATTGCATGGTGCTACCTTTTATATCCGTTGGGTTGACTATCTCTCAGGCGACCCGTCAGTCTAGGTTGCCAAAAAACGCCTATCATTTCACCGAATGATCTTTGCCTACAAACGTTAGGCGTCATCGCTAGCTGCCGGCTGAGCGGCGGCCAATTATGCCACAGTGGGCCAGCTAACACCGCGCCTCGAGAAAAAATCAGCGGAAAAATCAGCCACACGACCCGCTGCAATGGCCTGACGCAAGTCGCGGACTAAATCCAAGTAGTACTGCAGATTGTGAATAGTGCACAAGCGCGCACCTAGAATCTCGTTACTCTGCTGCAGATGGCGCAAATAGGCACGGCTATAGTGTCTGCAGCAGTAGCAGTGACACCCAGCGTCCACTGGGGAAGTGTCCGAGGCGAAGCGGCTGTTGCGGATCTTGACAATCCCATCTCGGGTATAGAGCCAGCCATTACGGGCATTGCGGGTTGGCAATACACAATCGAACATGTCTATTCCCTGCATCACCCCGGCGACAATATCCTCCGGGGTCCCCACGCCCATCAGATAACGCGGCCGTTGCACCGGCATATTGGGAACAAGGTCAGTCAGAACCTGTGCCATTTCCGCCTTGGATTCACCCACGGACAGGCCCCCGATGGCGTAGCCGTCAAACCCAAGCCCGGCAAGCCCAAGCAGCGACTCGCGCCTCAAGTCCTGATACACGCCTCCTTGCACAATGCCAAACAATGCCTTTGTAGAAGTGCCGTGTGTGCACTTGCTGCGGCTTGCCCAGCGCAGCGATAGCTCCATTGACGCACGGGCTTGCTGCCGGGACGCCGGGTAGGTAGTACATTCGTCGAACACCATTACAATGTCGCTACCCAGGGCGTGCTGCACTCCGATGGACTCTTCTGGCCCGAGGAATACTAGCTCACCATCCACCGGCGATCGGAACCGCACACCTTGCTCGTTCACTTGACGCGAACGCGCCAGGCTCCATACCTGAAAGCCGCCGGAATCGGTCAAGATCGGCCGCTCCCAATGCATGAATTGATGAAGCCCGCCATGGGCGTGAATCACGGCGGTGCCTGGGCGCAGCATCAAATGGAAGGTATTAGCCAGGATAATCTCCGCCCCTAGCTCACACAGCTCTTCTGCGGTCACCGCTTTTACCGTGGCCGCAGTCCCAACGGGCATGAAAATCGGTGTCTCCACCACCCCTCGATCAAGCGTCAACCGGCCACCACGGGCCAGTCCGTCTTGATGTCGAATTTCAAACTGCATGGGAGGAACCACCCCGTGTGACAACCATGGCGTCTCCGTAACTGTAGAAGCGATACCTCTGCCTCACTGCATGTTGGTATGCAGCCAAGACTGTGTCAGTGCCACCGAAGGCGCATACCAGCATCAGCAATGACGAACACGGCAAATGAAAGTTGGTCACCAATACATCGACCGCCTTAAACTGGTAACCCGGATAAATGAACAGCGTAGACTCCCCCCGAAACGGTTGTAGCGTTCCTTTTTGAGCGCCAGTCTCCAGTGCACGCACGGTGGTAGTGCCCACTGCGACCACGCGTCCTCCGCGTTGCTGGGTCGCAAGCACACGATCGCACAGCAGTTCAGAAACCACCACTGCCTCCGCATGAATGGTATGGTCGCGAACATCGCTTGCTCGAACTGGTTGAAACGTGCCTGCACCCACGTGCAAGGTCAGAAATCCGAGTTCTACGCCTAGATTCTGTAATGCACCGAGCAACGCCTGATCGAAGTGCAGGCCAGCGGTGGGGGCGGCCACAGCGCCATCGTGGCGAGCGTATACCGTTTGATAGCGCTCCCGGTCAGCGCAGGTATCGTCACGCTTAATATATGGGGGTAACGGCGTGTGTCCAATCCGCCACAAAATCGAAGACATCGGTTCCGTGCCAAAGAACTTCAGCTTGTAAAACGGTTCACCAGCGGATTCCACCACAGCGCTTACTTCGCCCTCAAACAGTAGTGTCTGGCCCGCCCGAGGCGATTTGCTCGCTCGCAGCAATGCCAGCACTGTATGATCATCCAAAATCCGCTCAACCAAAACCTCAATTAACCCGCCGGATGCCTTACGCCCCCGCAAACGCGCTGGAATCACACGGGTATCATTCATCACCAGCAAATCACCATCGCGCAGCAAGCTCACGATATCGCGAAACCTCATATCCGTAAGTATTCGGCGTTCGCCGTCCACCGCGAGGAGCCGACTGCCTGCTCGCTCTTTGCAGGGATACTGCGCGATGAGTTCTTCGGGCAAGTCATAGGAGAATGTGCTCAGGTCCATAGCTTTATCACGGCGTCCTCATTTTGCCCGAACTCGGCCACACCGTTATACTTCGCTGCTTGCCGGGGTGGCGGAATTGGTAGACGCGCCGGACTCAAAATCCGGTGGTGGCGACACCGTGTCGGTTCGAGTCCGACCCTCGGTACCATATGCTGTGTGCGACAACACAGCTAGTTGTTATACCAACCGTCTAGTTCACTCGGACGCTAGCGGATTAAAATAATGGCGGCCAGTGCGTATCTGTTTGATCTGATTCAGTAGGGTCTCAAAATCCCGATCGCGTTCCACGAAGTTGATCTGTGATACATTGATGATTAGCAAGGGAGACGCATTGTACTGATAGAACATGCGTGCGTAGGCGTCACTCAATTCTTTAAGATACTCCGGTTCAATAGAACGTTCATAAGGAATCCTCCTGCGACGAATACGCTCCATCAACACATCCACAGGCGCCTGTAAATATATGACCAAATCTGGAACAGGGACATCGGGTGACATCTGGGCAAACACCTGCTGATACAGCCGCAGCTCATCGTCGTCCAGGGTGGACGACGCAAACAAGGGATCTTTCTCAAGCACAAAATCCGCGACCCGAACCGGGCTAAACATGTCCCGTTGGCGCAACGACTGCAGGATGCGCACACGCTGAAACAAAAAAGAGAGCTGTGTGGGAAGCGCGTATTGCTTGCGTGCTTGATAGAAACGCTCGAGAAACGGATTATCCTCGGGTCGCTCCAGAATGAGTTCACAGCTAAAAGCGTCCGCAAGTCGCCTCGCCAAACTGGTTTTTCCGACGCCTATCGGCCCCTCAATCGCCATGTAACCGGGTACGTCACTTGCGTCATCAGATTGGTGATTAGTCATGTGATCTTGTTGATTGTTCGGTCTATAGCCGCCACACATCGGCGTTACTGACGTTCCATGGCGCAACCCACAGATTCGTTGCTGTAGCAGGCATCCCGCAAAAGTGAGACTGATAATACGTCACCGTGTCCGTTCCCGCCACGCTCGAGCGTAACAAATGATGATTCCAAAGCGCTTGCCTGAGCGCCGCCGCATCATCGGTGGGAATGCGCTACACTAGCGCTGAGGCTGTCGAATAGCTTGCAACATAGACATTTAAACCCCACATAGAAAACTGACACTGCAACTCGAGTCTACATCGACCCAATGAAACTGCTTTTCGATTTTCTTCCGCTATTGCTATTTTTTGCGACGTTCAGCCTCTACGGTATCTACGTCGCCACTGCTGTGGCGATCGTGGCGTCGGTACTACAGGTGGCATGGTTTTGGTTAAAACATCGTCGCTTCGAAACCACGCATCTCATCACCTTAGCGGTGGTCACAGTATTCGGTGGCCTAACCATAGCGCTTCACGATGATACCTTCATCAAGTGGAAACCTACGGTGGTGAACTGGATTTTTGCAGCATTGGTACTAGGCAGCCAACTGTTCGGCAAGAAGACAGCACTCGAGTTTCTACTGGGATCACAACTCGAATTGCCCGCGAGTATCTGGCGCAATGTCAACCTAAGTTGGGGTATTTTTTTTCTGGCACTTGGAGCAATCAATCTCTACGTGGCCTTTTACTACGGACTGGATATGGACCCTGAGACCAGAACGCAGTTGTGGGTCAAGTTCAAAGTTTTTGGCATGCTAGGTCTGACACTGGCATTCAGTATCATTCAAATGCTATTTATCGCCAAACATGTGCGAATCGACCAAGAACACGAAAATCAGTAAATGTACTACGCGATAGTCGGCTGGGATGTAAAAGATTCTCTGGAAAAACGCCTGGCGGTGCGTTCCAGGCATGTTGCCCGTCTTAATGCTTTGCGTGACGAAGGACGGCTGTTGTTAGCAGGGCCATTCCCCGCGATAGACAGCGAAAATCCGGGCCCGACAGGATTTACTGGAAGCCTGATCGTGGCTGAATTTGCGTCGCTGGAAGCTGCCAAAGAGTGGGCGGACACCGACCCCTATAACACAACGGGCGTCTATGCCGAGGTCAGCGTGATGCCATTTAAGAAGGTATTGCCGTAAGAGCAACCTCGACAGGCAATGCCCGAACTGACGCTATAGTCGCCTCAAGCTGCACGTTGGCTGTCCGCCACCAATTGACGCAACACGAACTGCAAGATGCCGCCGTGTAGATAGTAATCCCACTCTTTAGGCGTATCGATTCGCACCGCGACTTTGAACTGCTTGGTTGCACCATTGCCTGCTGTGACCCCCACCCCCACCCGATCGACCCCCGCTTCCAGACCCTGGATGTCGTAGCGTTCAGTGCCCGTCAACTGTAGTGAGCTGTGGCTGTCGCCGGGCAAGAATTGCAAAGGCAAGACACCCATGCCGATCAGATTAGAGCGATGAATGCGCTCAAAACTCTCGGCCAAAACCGCCTTCACCCCAAGCAGCAATGAGCCTTTAGCGGCCCAATCCCGGGATGAGCCCGTGCCATACTCCTTCCCTGCAATCACCAACAACGGCGTGCCCTCGCCTTGATATTTCATCGCCGCATCATAGATGGTCATCTGCTCACCACTGGGTTGAAGTTGTGTCCAACCGCCTTCAGTGCCAGGCGCGAGTTCATTGCGTAGTCGCACATTGGCGAAGGTGCCACGCATCATCACCTCATGGTTGCCGCGGCGCGATCCATAAGAGTTAAAGTCTCCGGGCGAGACTCCCCGCTCGATCAGATACGCACCCGCTGGTGTATCCGCTTTGATAGCGCCTGCCGGCGAAATATGATCGGTGGTAATGCTGTCGCCAAGCAGGGCCAACACGCGGGCGCCGCTAATCTCTGCAACGCCTTGCGGCTGTCGTGGCATGCCATCGAAATACGGTGGCCTGCGAATATAGGTGGATGCATCATCCCAGCGGTAAATTGTGGAATCTGCAGTTTGTATCTTGCTCCAGCGTGAGTCTCCCGCGAACACATCTGAGTATTTCGCTTTGAACATCTCACGCGTGACGGTCCCCGCCACCGCCTGGTGGATCGCTTGCTGTAAGGGCCACAAGTCTTGCAAAAATACATCTTTTCCGTTCAGGTCTTGACCGATTGGATCGTTATAAAAATCGATATTCACTGTGCCCGCCAGCGCATAGGCCACCACAAGCGGAGGCGAGGCCAAGAAGTTCATTTTCACATCACTGTGGATACGCCCCTCAAAATTGCGATTGCCTGACAATACCGAACATACAATCAATTGTGCATTCTGAATCGCCTCGCTAATGGGAGGTGGCAACGGGCCTGAGTTACCGATGCAAGTTGTGCAACCGTAACCCACCACATTGAAGCCGAGTGCCTCGAGCGGCGACATCAGTCCCGATTTGACCAGATACTCTGTGACCACTTGGGATCCGGGGGCAAAAGAAGTCTTGACCCATGGCTTGACGCTGAGACCCCGCTCAACCGCCGCCTTGGCAAGCAATCCGGCTCCCATAACGACGTCTGGATTGGAAGTATTGGTGCAGCTGGTAATGGCTGCGATCACCACGTCGCCGTCCTTGAGTTCAAACTGCTGCCCGTCCACTGCAACTGTCTGCGGAGAGGCATCCCCACCACGCTGCTTTTGCAGCGCTTGGGTCGCCTCGGCAATCGTTTGTTTCGACCTGCGCAACGCGATCCGATCCTGGGGACGCTTGGGTCCCGCCACGCTGGGCTCGACCTCGGCGAGATCCAACACCTGCACGTCGGAATAGCTCGCCTCAGGGCCACCGGTCTCGCGAAACAGGCCCTGGGCACGCGCGTAAGCCTCCACCAACGCTATGTGCTTATCGGAACGTCCGGTTAGCCTCAAGTAATTGAGAGTTTCCTTATCAATAGGGAAGATGCCGCAAGTGGCGCCGTATTCCGGCGCCATATTGGATATAGTTGCCTGGTCGGCGAGCGACAAATGATCCAGACCGTCACCGAAAAATTCCACGAATTTGCCCACCACTCCTTTTTGGCGCAGCATTTCCACTACGGTCAGGACCAAATCCGTAGCAGTGGCGCCTTCGGGAAGTTCACCCTGCAGTTTGAAGCCGACCACCTGGGGAATCAGCATGGTGATAGGCTGACCTAACATCGCCGCTTCGGCCTCAATACCCCCCACACCCCAACCCAGCACACCTAATCCGTTGATCATTGTGGTGTGGGAGTCCGTGCCTACTAGCGTATCGGGGTACGCCCGAGGCACGCCGTCCGCGACATCGCCAAACACCACATGTGCCAAATACTCCAGGTTTACTTGGTGGACTATACCGGTGGCCGGTGGCACCACACGAAAATTGGAAAAGGCGTTTTGGCCCCAGCGTAAAAACTCATAACGCTCTTTGTTGCGACTGAATTCGATGGCAGAGTTGAGATCAAGCGCCTTGTTTGATCCGAAATGATCCACCATTACCGAGTGATCGATCACCAAATCCGCGGGTGAAAGCGGATTGATTCTGTCGGGGTCACCGCCTAACTCGCGCATGGCCTCACGCATCGCCGCGAGATCCACCACCGCTGGAACGCCGGTAAAGTCTTGCATCAGTACTCGGCTCGGAGTAAATGAGATCTCCGTACTAGGTTCAGCATTAGGGTCCCAGTTTGCCAGGGCCACAATGTTTTCCTTAGTTACGTCTTGTCCATCTTCAAATCGCAACAGGTTTTCCAGCAGAATTTTGAGCGAGTACGGCAGCCGCGACAGATCGAATTGATGCGGAAGCGCAGCGAGCGCGCATATCTCGTATTTGGTGCCCGCGACATCGAGTTGAGTGCGCGCTCCGAAACTGTCTGTCATCGTGATGATCCCCTGGAAAGTGGTAGAAATATGACATTATAACGTGTGACGGACTATCTAGGATCGATGTCCCACAACAACCCAGTGGCCGTGGTTTTGACCTAGATGATGTGCTTACTCATGGCCTCAGCGTCCTACCGCGCTGGCGCGTATTACACGTGTGCCAGATCATCGTCCGCATCGCTAGCGCGCAAGGGTGGTCTATTGCTCGTTCAACAAACGCAGCAACGCGGCCTCATCCAGTATGGTGACGCCTAAAGACTCGGCCTTGCGCAGCTTTGACCCCGGGTCGGTTCCAGCGACCACAAAATCGGTGGTACTTGACACACTAGAGGTTACTTTCGCCCCAGCCTGTCGCAAGTCCTGCTTGGCCTGATCGCGGGTCATGGCCTTTAGCGTGCCGGTTAGCACAAATACCTTGCCCGCCAAACGTCCATCTCCTGCGGTCCCTGAAGGCACACTCTCGGGCCAATGCACCCCCAATTGCTTAAGTCGTTCCACCTCATCGCCATTGTGGGGTTGATCAAAGAAGGCGTGTATGCTGTGCGCCACGACAGGGCCCACATCCGCGACCTGTTGCAGCGACTCTTCGCTGGCACTCATCAACACCTCCAAGCCACCGTAGTGCGCTACAAGCGCTTGTGCCGTGGTCTCCCCTACCTGGGGAATGCCCAGCGCATAAACAAACCGGGCGAGTCCGGTTTGTTTACTACGTTCAATAGCGTTCGACAAATTTTGTGCAGATTTTTTTCCCATGCGTTCGAGCTGCGCCAAATCGTCGGGGCACAGCTTATAAATATCAGAGACACGAGTTACTAACCCCGCATCCACCAACTGCTCCACCAACTTGTCGCCCAAACCCTCGATATCCATGGCACGACGAGAAGCGAAGTGTTTAATACTTTCCTTGCGCTGAGCACTGCAATAGAGACCACCGCTGCAACGTGCGATGATGCCTTTCACGTCGTAAACAATATCTGACTTACATACCGGACATTTTTTCGGGAACTTGTAAACCCGGGCGTTTTTCGGTCTTTTCTGTTTTACCACTGACACCACTTCGGGGATGACATCCCCGGCGCGTCGTACAATCACGGTGTCGCCCACCCGGATGGCCAAACGTTCGATCTCGGCGCGATTGTGCAGGGTGGCATTTGATACCGTAACTCCACCGACAAAAACGGGTTCTAAGCGCGCCACTGGAGTGATTGCGCCGGTGCGCCCCACTTGCACCTCTATGGCGTTGACCACCGTCATCTCTTCCTGGGCCGGAAACTTGTGCGCCAAGGCCCAACGCGGCGCACGAGAAATGCTACCGAGACGCTGTTGCAGCTCCAGGCGATTTACCTTGTAGACAATGCCATCGATATCATAGGCGAGGGATTCGCGACCCGACAGCATGCGTCGATAATAGTCGAGACAGCCCTCTGCACCGTCAACCACCTCGACCTCAGGACATACCCGCAGCCCCCACTGCCGCAACCGCTGCAGTAGCTCGAATTGGGTTTCAGGCAGGCTGTTCCCCTCCAGTTTACCGATCGAATAGCAAAAGATATCCAACGGCCTCTGCGCTGTGACTCCAGGATCCAGCTGCCGCAGACTCCCGGCGGCCGCATTACGCGGGTTCACATAGAGCTTTTCCCCTACTTTTCGTTGCCCATCATTGAGCTTCTGAAATCCCTGTCGCGATATGTACACCTCTCCACGCACTTCCAGAAAACGTGGCACCGCATCGTCCATCAGTCTCAGCGGTAACGGGCGAATGGTACGAACGTTCTGCGTTACATCCTCACCGGTCGACCCATCACCCCGTGTGGCGCCGCGCCTTAGCACCCCATCCTGGTAATGTATGCTGACCGCCAGTCCGTCGAGTTTTGGTTCTGCAATGTACTCCAATTCCGACTCCCCGAGTCTTTCCCTAACACGGCGATCAAAGTCAAATACCTCTTGCTCTGAAAACGCGTTGCTCAAGGAAAGCATGGGGACTTCATGGCGCACCTCAGCGAACACCGAAACGGCTTTGACACCCACCCGTTGGGTAGGTGAGTCCACACTGATCAGCTCCGGATATTGTTGTTCTAAAGATTCGAGCTCCTGCAATAGGCGGTCATAGACTGCGTCAGGAACTTCCGGAGCGTCTAGAACATAGTAGCAATAGTTATGTCGATTTATTTGCTGCCGCAACGACTCAACGCGTGCGCGCGCATCAAAGGGGATAACCACACTAGAACAGACGCAGCGCTGCCTCACTACCGGGGGAAACGCCTTCTCGCTCCATTTCGTTTGCCAATTTCTCAAGCTCCTCCTGTGTGCGCTGTAGGCCCCGCGGACTCAATGATTGTTTATCCTGATCTACCAGTCTGCCGTTGACTCTTTCACACAAGTGCTTAGCCGTAGCGGTCATATCAGCGAATACCTCTCCCGGCTCACGGTTACAAGGCATGCTCATGAATAGTGTCACTCCCTGGGTACTGAAGCTATTCATCTGAGCGGGATCGAATTCACCAGGCTTATACAGGTTTGCGAGGCTGTAGAGCTCACGTCCACCTCGCCGCTTGTTGTTTTTCTTGTGGTAGATATTCATGGGGCCGAAGTCCATGCCGAATTCCTTAGCATATCGATCGATATCTTTGCCCGAAAATCCCTTGGAGAGATTCGACACCACGTTAAGAATTCCCAGCACATCGTAGCTCTTACAGAACTCATCCAGCTCCGCGGCAAGTCGCTGTGCGTCATCAAAGGTCATAGAAAATTTAAACTGCCGACCCAGGGTTTCTGACAGGCGTAGCACTAGCAGCGAAAATCGAGTCAACTCTGATTCCGTGATAGGTCCGCTTTGGTCCGCAAGCTGCACCGCCAACCCAATGTCACTGTACCGGCCAAAATCCGGCTCCTTTTCCAGATTGCACCAATTGCGAGCTGGATAACTCAGGCCGAAAATCCGATGGCGCTTCTCCAGTAGATACTCATTCTCTCGATACACGCCAAGCGCCTGATCGCGAGTGATCACGTTTTCCCCGGGCAATCGCGCCACGAAGTCAATCTGGCGCCGATTTCCTGAGCCTCCGCTCACTGCTGCCAAGTCGGGATCTGCGGCCACAGGCATATTAGCCACTCGTTCAGCCGCGCGAAGCGCCTGTTCTGCAGTATCGGTATCGTGGATGTCCTCAGGCGTGGTGGCGCGAGGTTTTTCGCGATGAACAATAGGTGGCGCCACACTCACCATCTCTTCTACTGCTTCCTCGGTCGCCTGCTCCGTGCTCGCTGCGCCGGGAAGAATCGGCTCCAGCGAACTATGGCGTCTGCGGTGGAACACAGGATCTTTATTGCGTTTGGGGTAGATTCCGAGTTTCCAAACGGAAAACGCACAAACTATGGCCAGTACAACCAGGCCGAAAATCAGCAAGGCAAAACGTAGCTCCATTATTGGCTGGCCATCTCCAGCGCGCGCTCGACATCCACCGCGACTAGGCGGGACACGCCCGGCTCGCCCATGGTTACTCCTATCAACAAATCGGCGGCCTCCATGGTGAGCTTGTTATGGGTAATGAAGATCAGTTGGGTTCGCGCCGACAGCGACTTGAGCGTCTCGCTGTAGCGTTCAACATTGGCGTCATCCAGCGGCGCATCCACCTCATCCAGTAAGCAGAACGGTGCTGGATTAAGCTCAAAAAAAGCAAACAAAAGAGACACTGCGGTCAAGGCTTTCTCGCCACCAGACAACAGGTGAATGGTACTGTTGCGCTTGCCCGGCGGCCTCGCCATAACGGTAACGCCGGTTTCCAACAGATCATCACTCGATAGCTCCAAGTAGGCACTGCCCCCACCAAACAATTTCGGAAAAATTTCCTGGAAATGCCGATTCAGATTTTCAAAAGTCTCCTTGAACCGTGACCGGGTCTCACGATCGATCTTGCGCATCACCCCCTCAAGCGTGGCCAAAGCCTCGAATAAGTCCTCGTGCTGTTTGTCGAGATAGTTTTTGCGCTCTGACTCTTGCTCATACTCTTCGATGGCCACAAGGTTTACCGGACCAATGCGCTCAATGCGTTGCTGAATCTTATCTAGCCGCTCCTGCCAATCCTCCACCACCGCGTCCTCGGGCATCTCATCCAACAAAGTCTTGGGCTGATACCCCAATTCGCGTACCTGCTCGACCACGCCTTCAGCGCGCACCACCAACTCCTGTCGAGACATGCGTTCCTGCTCGAGTCTTGTGCGTATCTCATCGGCCTCCCGCGCATAACGGGTCCGATCTTCTTCTTGCACGCGTACCAACTCGTCGTGACGCGCTACAGCGCCCCTTGCTTGCTCCAAGCGGTCCTCCACCTGGAGCCTCTGACTAAGCAGTGCTTCCAGCTGCATCTTCAACGCTTCTTCTGGGCGGTCTTCCTCACCCACTAACTGCTCTAGCTCTTGCTTGCGAACCTGCATTCCTGCTAGTTGATCTGCAAGGCGTCGAACACTGGCCTCGGCCGAGTCCAAGGCAGCCTTCAGCCGCTGCTCTTCAATCTCCTCCTCATGCTTGTGCTCACGGGCCTGTTCGGCATGTTCCCGAGCTCGCTGCAAACCCTGCTCAACAGTTTGTTTCTCCGACAGTAGGTATTCACGTTGCTCCCCGTAGGTTCCCGTGCGCTCAGCGGCCAGCTGAAGACGCTGCTTAGCATTCACGAGCTCCGCGTGGTTGCGGGCGAGCTCCGACTCCACCTCACCGAGATCATCCCGGATTTGGCGGTACCTTGACTCAAGCTGCACTGCTTGGGCTTCCTCGCGATCTAGCCGCGCCTGCATCTCAGTTCGCTGCTGAGTGTTGCGAGCAAAATCCTGGCGTAAATCCTCTCGCTCTTGCTCCCATTCAACAAGGTTTTGTTGTTGCGCTTGTGAACGGCCACGCACGGCCTCGAGTTCGTTTGAAACTGACGCGTGTTCCTGCGACAACTGTTCGGCTTCAGCATCTCTAGACAGCCAACCCGGTCTGAAATCGCTATCAGCCGCATTGCTAAACCAGAACTTCCCGACTACTTCTCCAGTGGGACAGACAACACATTCATGGGCGGCGAGCTCGGAGCGTAGCGCCATGGCCTCGTCAAGGTGGTCGGAGACATAGACATTGGAAAGCAAATCCAATACGGCTACGTTACTGGTGGAGACCCGGTCGGCAAGAGTTCGCCGGCCACTGCGGGTCGATACCCTGCTGCTGGCATCTCGCTGCTGCTGCACCAACCATAGCTCCGAACCCGTGAGCTCCGCCGCCTGACGTGAAGTTCTATCCAGATCCTCAACACATATAGCGCTGAGCCGCGGCCCCAATATCCTATCCACAGCCCGCTCCCAGCCAGGCTCCACTTTGACTTCCTCGGCCAGTCGCGGACGTCGCGCCAAGCCATGCTGCTCTAGCCAGACCGTCAATGCCTCATCGTTGGATCCAAGCGCATCGGCGTTGAGCTCTTGTAGTGCCTTAAGCCTCGCGTCAACACAATGAAATCGGTCGCGCAACGAATCAAGCTCCGAGTCTAACTGCTGCTTAGCTTCGCGCCCGCTCCGAATGCTTTCATCGAGCGCACTCATCGCCTGGTCGCAGTCGGCGCAGCCTTGCGCGATCTTCAGAATTCGCTCACTCAATGGCTGGATGTCGGATGTTGCCAGACCTTGCTCTAACTGTAGGGCCTCGTCCTTAAGCCGTGTCTGCCGTACCTGGAGCTGTTCTACCGCACGCTCTAACTCCTGCATCCGCGCACGTTGTATTTCGCGTTCCTGCAATGGCTCACCGACTTCTTCGCTGAACTGCTCCCACCGCAATCGCCACTGCTGCAGCGCTTGATCCGCCGCGGCGACCTCAGAGGTAGCGGTTTTCAGGACTTCGCTCTTCTGCGCCAGGCGCGGACGACACTCGGCAAACGCCTGATTGAACTCGGCGACACGCTGTTCATCCGTCTGCAGATGACGCTGTGTCTCCAGAACACTATCACCCAGCCGCTCTAACTCTTGCTGTTTCTGTAGCAGACTTTCTCGCGCGTGCTCTATACGCTGCTCCACGTTCGCGATTTCAGCCCCCACGCCGTAAAACTCCCCCTGTACCGCATTCATATGTTCCACGGATTCGCCCTGGTGCTGCCGCAACCGCTCCATCTCACTCTCCACTGCACGTTGCTCGGCGAGCTTTTGTTGTAGCAACCGGTCCGACTGCGATAGCTCACCGTCGAATTCCGCAACCTTTAGATCAAGTGCATGCCATCGCAATACCATGAGCTGTGCTTGAACTACCCTCTCCTCCTGCTTCAGCGTTTTGTAGCGTGCGGCTGCACTCGATTGGCGTTGCAGGCGTCTGAGTTGAGTTTCCAGTTCACGGCGGATATCTTCGACCCGGAGCAGGTTTTCACGGGTGTGGCGAATACGTGTCTCCGTTTCTCTGCGACGATCCTTATACTTTGAGATCCCTGCCGCCTCTTCCACAAAGGAACGCAGTTCCTCGGGCCTGGCTTCGACGATCCGACTGACCATCCCTTGTTCGATGATGGAATAGGATCGCGAACCCAGTCCGGTGCCACGCAAGATATCAGTGATGTCACGACGTCGACACTTCGCCTTGTTCACGAAATACTCTGATAGCCCGTCGCGGGATAGAGTGCGCCGCATAGAAATTTCAGAAAATTTCGCATAAGGACCACCTACTCGGCCTTCAGAATTGTCAAAGATCAATTCCACTGAGGCTTTTCCCACGGGCTTACGCGCAGTGGATCCATTAAAGATGACGTCCTCCATACTGTCACCACGCAGCGTCTTGGCGGACGACTCCCCCATCACCCATCGCACAGCGTCGATGACATTGGACTTACCGCAGCCGTTAGGACCCACCACACCCACCACCCGGGCCGGCACGGTGATCGTCGTGGGGTCGACAAAAGATTTGAACCCCGACATCTTCATGGCTCTAAGGTGCATTAAACTAGTGGTCCCTTCTCTGGAAAGTTGAATGCCGACATATTATGGTGTGAGCACGCTCGGTGGTGACACTCACTTGACGCATTCACCAAGGCGCGAGAAGGCTCGGTTGCAGACCCGGCATAACCTCGTCGGGACTAACGGACGCCCATGAAATCATTAAATGATTTGACCCAAAGAAAGTGTCGCTATGGATCCACTCGAGACCCTACTGACGGACCTAGAGTTAGAGAGAAAACCACGACACCAAGGTTGGCCTGCTGATACCTCGGAACGAGATAACGCAACTTTGCTACTTTGCACCTCAAATATGTGCCCGATAAGACGTACGTATTTAGAACTTAGAATCCTAAAACTTCTGGCTATTCGCGATAAAAGGTGCGCGGTGTCGATCAATGACTAATCGTATCCTGGATGAATTAGTCCCTGCAACTGCGGTTTTGGGGCTTATTGCACTACACGACCCGCCTATCAACCGCTGAATTATTGTACATCACTGTTTAGCAAGGGTGTTGTAGTCTCAACTCAATGGCCCCAGCAACATTTCAGAAAATATTCTTGCTGGCATTCGAACAAACTACGCCGGACGATATGCCCTAACAGGAACAATCCCGATGCTAAGTGAAATGTTTTCTGGTGCCGGCTACCTGCTGCAGGGATTTCGCGAGATCACGCGCCCGGGCATTCGTCGGTTTGCGTTGCTACCAGTTCTAATCAACGTAGCGGTGTTCGCCCTGATCATTATACTGGCGAGTCGCTTTTATGGTGGGTGGTTAGCTTGGCTGCTGCCACAGGGAGATGCCTGGTGGGTGCTGGCGACCAAAACCATGCTTTGGGCACTGTTCGGTCTGACAGTCATGATCGCCGTGTTTTTCGGCTTCACGGTAGTGGCAAATCTTATTGGGGCCGCTTTCAACGGGTTTCTCGCTGAGGCGGTTGAGCGACGGGCAAGCGATAACGCCGACTCCACCGGCACTGCTGGAATAACAAGAGTCCTACGCGAAATCCCAAGGGCACTGGTCAACGAACTACGCAAAATTGGTTATTACTGTCTTTGGGCGATACCGTTGGCGCTGCTCTTTATCGTGCCGATAGTCCAACTGGCAGCGCCATTTGCCTGGGCGTTGTTCGCCGCCTGGATGCTGGCATTAGAGTATGGTGACTATCCTATGTCTAATCACGGCATTGCCTTTGCTGAAGTGCGTCGTCGGATGCGACAGGAAGCGATGACTAGTACTGGATTCGGTGCGGCAATCTTGGTGGCAATGCTAATCCCAGTGCTGAATCTGGTGGTTATGCCGGCAGCTGTAGCTGGTGCCACATTGATGTGGGTAGAAAGACTAAAGATTGTCGACCAGGGTCCCGCCACCAAATCGGCCACATCATCGGCACAGTGAACTCATTCATGCCAGTTCACTCCGACAACTCACATGAGAGATACTTACCGATGCGCCTGACGCCCTCTCGTAGTTTTTCCAGATCATTGGCATATGAAAACCTTACATACTCGTTTGCGCGATGGCATCCAAAATCAACTCCAGGCGCAAGAGCAACCCCTGTATTAGCCAGAATGTCCAAGGCAAAAGCATAGCTATCGTCGGTAAAGGCGCTGCAATCAGCGTACACATAGAAGGCACCTTGCGGGACCACTGAAATCTTGAAGCCTAAGTCTCGCAGTGCCGGGACCAAGAAATCTCTGCGGCGACAAAAGATCTGTCGCCGCCTTTCCATTTCTTGTCTCACCACGGGATCAAACGCAGCAAGGCACGCATACTGTGCCGGCGTGCTCGAGGAAATAAAAACATTCTGGGCAAGGCGGTTAATAGTGTCGACATATGCGCTCGGTGACACCAACCAGCCCATGCGCCATCCAGTCATACAGTAATACTTGGAGAAACTATTTACCACAAATACCTCTGAGGAAGAATGCAAAACCGTCTGCGAGTCAAATCCGTATGTGAGCCCATGGTAGATCTCATCGACGATCAACACACCGCCCAATTCCCGCACTGCGTCGATTAGTCGCTCCATCTCATCTGCAGTGACAACCGTCCCAGTCGGGTTAGCGGGACTGGCCAACATGACCGCTACAGACCTATCTGACCAATGATGACGGACCATGTCCGCGGTAAGCTGGTAGTTGGTGGCAGCATCGACAG
>JAOTYS010000394.1 GCA_029861795.1 Gammaproteobacteria bacterium
GTCTCCAAATGATCTCATAGCAGGACACTGATACAGCACGCCGAGCCATGATGGAAAACAAGCCGTTGTCCGGCCCCACGAACCAGCGCTCATCGGCGTTTAACATTACCGGTAGCCTAGTTCCTCCCACACCCGGATCCACTACACATAAAAATACTGTACCTTGAGGAAACTCACCTAAATAGGTGGGAAGAAGATATGCGGCACTCTGCACGTCAAATTTGCGGAGATTGTGCAGCAGATCGATCACGGGTTGGCGGGGAGCAAGTTTCGCTAACGCTCCATGCACCTGTCCGACGTACGGATCGTGTAGCCCAAAATCAGTAAACAGCACAATCATGGAAAGCGTGCACGATACAATTGAACGTTCGTTAACTCACCTGAGCCCGGGCTTCGCGCGGCCTTACCTCGGGGTATAGTTCATTCAGTGGCACAGACTTGCCGTTATCCATCACCACCCTGGCATGGTGACGACGCAACTTTCTTGGCTCCTTTACCCCACACGCATGGGCAAGGGTGCCGACTTCCTTAACCAGATTTATTATATATTTGGCTACGCGTTGCGCCTTCTCTTCCGGCACCAACCCCTTCTGAAGTTTCAAATCATGGGTTGTAACTCCAGTGGGACAGGTGTTCTTGTTGCACTGCAATGCTTGTATGCAACCCAACGCAAACATGTTGCCACGGGCCGACGCGGTAAAGTCGGCACCCATGCACAGGGCTGCAGCCACTTCGGCAGGCGTAATCAGCTTTCCCGAAGCGATCACCCTTACCCGCTTGCGTAGGTCATATTCCCATAGCTTGTCCACCACAATACTTAATCCCTCTCGCAGCGGTAACCCCATATCGTCCATAAGTGGCATCGGCGCCGCACCGCTGCCGCCGTCTGCGCTGTCCACAGTGATAAAATCCGGAGCGCAGGCTACGCCGCGGCGGTGAATCTCTTCGAATAGCTCATCTAGCCACGCAGCTTCCCCCATGACGGCTTTGTACCCCACGGGCTTACCGGTGATGTCCCGTATGCGGTCGATAACATCAAGCAGATCTTTTACATTGCTTATGTCGGGGTGGCGATTTGGACTAATCGAAGCGCGCCCACGTTCGATGCCACGTATCCGCGCGATTTCATCCGTAACCTTTGCCGCTGGCAGGATTCCACCTTTGCCGGGTTTCGCACCTTGGCTGAGTTTTAGCTCAATCATACGAACCTGCTCGTATGCAGCCACCTCCTTTAGCTTGTCATTATCAAGGGAGCCTGTGTCATCACGCACCCCGTACTTTGCTGTGCCGATCTGAAACACCAGATCGGCACCGCCTTGCAAATGATAGGGCGATAATCCGCCCTCCCCAGTATTGTGCCAAGCCCCAGCTATGTGAGCGCCCTTTGAAAGCGCCAACACTGCAGGTTTAGAGATCGATCCATAACTCATCGCCGATATGTTGCACAGCGAGTTCGTAGAGTAGGGCTTGTGGCAATACGGGCCAATCGACAATTCGCCCGGTAGAGCCGCATCTTCTCCTAACGTCGGAAACGGGCAATTCACGAATATGATGCTTCCGGGGCGGCGTAGGTCGCGGGTGGATCCAAAGGCAACGGTGTTGTCTAAATCCTTGGAAGCCCGATACACCCATGATCTCTGCGCCCGATTAAATGGCAACTCCTCCCGATCCATCGCAAAGAAATACTGTCGGAAAAATTCACCTAAACGCTCAAAAATGTAGCGGAAACGACCGATTACAGGGTAATTGCGTCGTATAGCGTGTCTTGTCTGGGTAACATCGGCAATATAAAGGACAATCAACAGGAGCACAGTGGCGCCGATCACAAAAATAAACAGCGCCGACATGGCCTCCAGAAATGAAATTAAGAAACTCTGCGGTTCTGTATTCATAACTGGCGCGCGTTCTGGCCCATCCCTGGCCGAACAGTTCCGGGTTGGGGGAGCTCGTGAACCTCCTCAAGCACCGGGGACTGTCACATTATCGCTTGTGAAACTGGACTAGTGGTACGGAGATTGCGCTCCCCTTTGCGCACAACACGCCGATATACAGTGGCGTGCATCCAAACGAGCGGTTAAGTCGCGGCCTTGGTGGCCTTGGGCTTCTTCTTTTTCGGAGCAGGTTCCGAGGTTCCAGCGGGCTCATCGACGATCTGAACAATTGCCATAGGAGCGTTATCGCCGGGGCGAAATCCGCATTTCAAGATACGCAGGTAACCGCCAGGTCGGTCTTTACAGCGCTGTCCTAGGTCGTCAAATAACTTACTCACGGCGTCGCGATCGCGCAGCCTAGTAAATGCAATCCGTCGATTAGCAAGAGTTGGAGATTTGCCTAAGGTAATCAAGGGTTCGGCAAACCGGCGAAGCTCCTTAGCTTTGGGTATCGTCGTCTTAATCTGCTCGTGCTCCAGTAGCGACACCGTCATGTTTCGAAACATGGCAGCGCGATGGCTAGCAGTGCGATTAATTCGCCGTCCTGATTTGCCGTGTCTCATGACTTAATTGCTTGACATTCCAGTATTCGGCATCGCAGTGGACGAGCCTTCATTGACGCTTTTCTTGAGCGATGGGGGCGGCCAGTCCTCCAGACGCATGCCAAGAGACAATTCACGCTGAGCTAAAACGTCTTTGATCTCAGTGAGAGACTTCTTGCCAAGATTCGGTGTCTTCAGCAACTCCACTTCTGTCCGTTGGATTAAATCGCCAATGTAGTAAATGTTTTCCGCCTTCAGACAGTTTGCCGAGCGCACGGTGAGCTCCAAATCATCCACCGGACGCAATAGCAATGGGTCAAACGCGGGCTCATGGACCTGC
Organism: Gammaproteobacteria bacterium; assembly: GCA_029861795.1. The sequence goes on from JAOTYS010000394.1 coordinate 2,814, forward strand.
GGCTGCTCTGTGCCGGTCTCTTCCAAGTTAACGAAAATCGAGATCTGTTCGTGCAATATGGTGGCCGCTCGACGTACTGCCTCTTCCGGATCGATGGCACCATTGGTCTCGATATCTAGGATAAGTTTGTCCAGATCAGTACGTTGCTCGACACGAGCACTGTCGACGCTATAAGACACCTTACGAATAGGACTATATGAGGCGTCCAGCTGCATTACTCCGATACTTTTCGTTTCCTCATCTTCCTGACGAGTCTCAACCACCTTATAGCCGCGCCCGCGGGTCACCTTGAGCTCCATGTTCAGGTTGCCCTCCTCAGACAGATGAGCAATGACATAGTCTGGGTCCACTACTTCCACATCGTGTTCCACCTGAATATCACCCGCGGTCACAACGCACGGACCAGTATTGTTCACTCGAAGAACGGCCTCTTCACGGGCGTGCATTCTTAACGCTAGATTCTTTAAATTCATCAACAACTCGATAACGTCTTCTTGAACACCTTCCATTGTCGCGTATTCATGAAGTACGCCCTCGATCTTGACTTCGGTGACTGCGCTGCCCGGCATAGAGGAAAGCAAAATACGGCGAAGCGCGTTGCCCAAGGTATAACCGAAACCGCGCTCTAATGGTTCCAGGGCAATTCGCGCGTGCCTCGTATCAATCTTCGTGACATCCACCAAGCGAGGCTTGAGAAAATCAGCAGTCGGATCCTGCATAGTTGGTCCTCTCAATGAACTAAGCATAAGTTTTTACTTTGAATACAATGCCACCACCAGAGATTCGTTAATATCTGCAGACAAATCACTGCGCTCTGGTGTCGACTTAAATACCCCTTTGACTGCCTTGATATCCACATCGATCCAATCCTGAAAACCGATCTGTTCGGCAATCTCAATGGCTGACTGAATACGTAGCTGTTTCTTGCTTTTCTCGCGAACTTCGATCTCGTCCTGAGGCTTGACCTGATAAGAAGGTATGTTCACCCGTTTTCCATTTACCAACATTGCGTTATGGCTCACCAGTTGCCGAGCCTCTGCACGGGTAACCGCAAATCCCATGCGATAGACTACGTTATCTAGCCTGCACTCGAGCAACTGTAGAAGATTCTCGCCGGTAGACCCTTTACGCCGCGCCGCTTGCGTATAGTAGCTGCGAAACTGCTTCTCCATCACTCCATACATACGGCGCAACTTCTGCTTCTCCCTAAGCTGTAACCCGTAGTTAGTAATACGTGGGCGTCGCCCGCCGACTCGCTGTCCGGGAACACGATCAAAGCGGCACTTCGAATCTAGTGTCCGTACCGGACTCTTCAGGAACAGATCAGTTCCCTCACGTCTCGCCAGCTTACAAGTAGGTCCTATGTATCTAGCCATTGGGATATGCCCGGGTCAAACTCGTCGCCGCTTGGGTGGGCGGCATCCGTTATGAGGAATGGCCGTCACATCGGTGATATTACCGATCTCAAAACCCACGGCGTTAAGGGCGCGCACTGCCGAGTCACGGCCAGGCCCGGGGCCTTTTAGCTTAACTTCCAGGTGCTTCATTCCCATCTCCTGCGCGGCTCTCCCGGCCTTTTCCGCGGCCACTTGTGCGGCAAACGGGGTGCTCTTACGCGAGCCCCGAAAGCCGGCACCACCGGCGGTGGCCCAGCATAGTGCATTGCCG
>JAOTYS010000048.1 GCA_029861795.1 Gammaproteobacteria bacterium
TTCACGGAAGGGATTTGTTTGCGCCGGTTGCTGCCATGTTGGCGAACCGCAGTAACGTTGACAGTCGCAGAAGTGTTCTCCAGCACGCTGCATCAGAGCTCTGGCCGGAAGATCTTGCGCAAGTGGTCTATGTGGATCACTTTGGTAACGCCATGATCGGAACTCGGGCGACATGGCTGAGTCATGACAGCTGTGTCTTGGTGCATGGTCAATCCGTAGGCTACGCTCGGACTTTTTCTGAGGTACCTTGTGGATCGGGTTTGTGGTATGAGAACGCCAACGGCTTGGTCGAGGTCGCGATTAACCAAGGCAGTGCAGCTAGCGACATGGGTATCCAGATTGGCGACAAGGTGGAATTCGTTGCTACTTAGGGAGTTCTGTCGATTAGATGCCGGCTGATGATTTTCACGGCGTTATCGACGCCTTCAGGCAGTGGAGGCGTCGGGCAGGGGTCGCTTCGCAGCGCCTCAATGTCGGACTCCAGATCGCCGCATTTGAGTTTTTCCCAGGAGACCCGCCGGCAACGGCCTGTTCGCGATAACCATTGGATCAGATATGGCTGCTCTGGCCAATCTGGGCGTTCGACGTAGAGTACAGGTACGCCATTGCAAGCTGCAGCGGCAAAGCTGCCGTAGCCGGGTTTGCCGACCAACACATCGCAACTCGTGAGAACGTCGACAAAACTCATCCCTATGCTGTCGAAGTCGATAGTGTCAGGGTGTCGTGCTTGCCACTCAGTGGGAATTATCCAGCGTATCCCCTGGTCCCTGGGCCACTGCTCTATGTTGACTTCATAAGGCATCCCTCCCAGCGATACCAGGACCAGCTTCTCGTTCGCGCACAGTCCGAATCGAGTGTTGAGCTGTGAGCGCTGGTTGATCCCAATGTCGGCGATCACACCTATCTCCCTGCGCTCTCGGATGTTTTCCATGGGCATTGTCGGTACAGCTTGTAGGAAATGTTGAGCGCTGTTATAGGCCGAAAGGATCTGCGAATGGATCAGGTCTGCCTCGGGCTCGGCTGCGCAGTAATGATGATACAAATCGGCCCAGTTGAGACAGCTCATTGTGATGCTCGGTATGCCATGGCGTGCTGTCGCAGCGAGATCCGCATACCCCACGTTTGTGAGAACCAAGTCCGGTGGCGAGGCGGAAAAAACTTTCCCAATCTGATCCAAATGCCTCTCCCAGTTGGCATGCAATTGGCTGTAAGCGTCGGCAGTTTTCTGCACGTCAACCTCAAATGGGGACTTCATTAATATTCCGAAATCGTCAACGGAGAAGATATAGTTGAAGTCTAGATGAATCCGAGATCGCAAGAACTCTTCATGGATTGAAGATCGTATCGACAATCGAAGGTCAGGTAGTTTTCTGCGTAAACCGTGAAGTATTGGAGCCGTTTGGGCGACATGCCCCCAACCATGGCCAGTGATCGACACAAATAGGTGGAGCTTATCTCCCATTACTAATCATACATCACACTAGTTTTGCTTCCATTCCGGTTACAAATGTCTCTACCGCGTCAATGAACTGCTCCGGTTGATCGGCGTGTAACCAGTGTCCTGCCTCCGTGATGCATTTAAATTGAGCGCGGGGGAACAGACGGCGTATCGGGTCTTGGTGTTCTCGTTTGATGTAATCCGATCGTCCTGCTTTCAGGAACAGCGTGGGGCCATGGAAATCTGTCGTTACAGGTGCCTGGGGAAATCCGGAGATCAGTTCCATGCTTTGCTCTATTGCCGCCAGATTTATGCGCCAGCGGTAGCGCCCATCTTCAAATATGAGATTCTGCAGCAGAAAACGCCGCGCGCGAGGATCTTCAATGCGGTGCACGAGCATTGTGTCAGCGTCGCTGCGTCGGGTGATTGCGCTAACATCGACTTCTCGCATTGCCTGAACATAACTTCGGTGCTCGTGGGCGTAGCTCACCGGTGCGATATCCGCAATGATTAAGGCCTGGAGTAGCTGTGGATGGTGGAGTGCCAGCCACATCGCGCATTTTCCGCCCATGCTGTGGCCAAGCATCGTCACAGGGCTTAATGCATGATCTTCAATGAACTTGCGCAGATCGTCAGCATGGTCTTGGTAAGTCATGGTCGGTGCCCATGGGGATTGCCCATGATTGCGCAGATCCACCGAATAGACCACATGCGAAGCAGACAGGCCCTTGGACACGGAATTCCAGTTTCGCTGTGAGCCAAAAAGCCCATGCAGAACAATCAGTGGCGGCCCGCTAGTGCCGTATTTGCTATGCGCCAACGCTAGCGACATGAGGGCAGTCGTCTTTCAGATAGTGGTGCTTCACACAGCACATCAAGGTCCGGGCGTGACCACGGTGAAAACCATCGTAGGGCGCGGGCGAACTATCGCTTCTTAGGCATATACAGGTCGGTGATCGTGCCTTCGAACGCCTCGGCGGCAAAGCACACGGTTTCCGATAGTGTCGGGTGAGGGTGAATCGTTAGGCTTAAGTCTTGGGCGTCACAGCCCATCTCAATGGCAAGCGCAACCTCAGCAATCAAATCGCCAGCATTGGTGCCGACGATACCTGCTGCGATGATCCTGTGGCTGTCTGGCTCAAATAATAGCTTGGTCATGCCCTCGCTTCGCCCCAGACCCAGTGCGCGGCCGCTGGCGACCCACGGAAACACGCCTTTGCCATATTTGGTTGCTTCGGCCTTGAGTTCCGCTTCAGTGGGACCAGCCCAGGCCACCTCTGGATCGGTGTATGCGACAGATGGTATCACTCGGGCATCGAAAGCGCTTTTCAATTCCGACGCTACTTCCGCCGCAACTTTACCCTCGTGGGTAGCTTTGTGCGCCAACATGGGCTCGCCAACGATATCGCCGATTGCAAAGATATGTGGGACGTTTGTGCGTTGCTGCTTATCAACGGCGATAAATCCTCTTTGATCCACGTTTATCCCCGCATTATCAGCGCCAATTGAACTGCCGTTTGGTCTGCGTCCCACTGCAACCAGTACTTGCTCAAAGGTCTCAGTCGCAGGGGCATCGGCACCGTCGAAGTGCACCCGCAAGCCGTCATCGCTAGGCTCTATGCCAGAGACTTTGGTGCTGAGAAAGATATTTTCGTATTGGCCTTGGATGCGCTGGTGCAAGGGTTTCACAACGTCCTTGTCCGCCCCGGCAATGAGCGAATCCAACATTTCGACGACGGTAATGTTTGATCCTAGTTGGTGATACACCGTGGCCATCTCCAATCCAATAATGCCACCGCCAATGACTAACAGCCGTTGTGGGATCTCGGCGAGCTCAAGCGCACCGGTGGAGTCAAAGATACGCGGATCTCCATAGGGAATACCGGGGATGGTTGCCGCCTCAGATCCTGCGGCAATGATTGCCTGATCAAATGATACGGTAACTGTATCGTTGTCGGTCGAGATCTCCATGCGATTTGGTGAGACGAACTGACCAATACCCTGGACGACTTTGACCTTGCGTCGCTTGGCGAGTCCCGCTAAGCCGTCTGTAAGCTGACTGACAACTTTAGATTTCCACCCGCCGAGCTTGTCGACGTCAATGGTTGGTGTGCCAAAGCTGATGCCATGTTGACTCATCTCTTTGGTTTCGCTAATGACTCTGGCCGCGTGTAGCAACGCTTTGGAAGGTATGCACCCTACGTTGAGACAGACACCGCCGAGGGTCGGGTAGCGCTCTACCAATATTGTACTCTTGCCCAGATCGGCTGCACGAAACGCAGCTGTATAGCCTCCGGGACCCGAACCGAGCACCACGATATCGGCATGCAGTTCGCCTTGTTTGCCCTCCACGGCGGACTCGTTTGATTTTGGGGCTGAGGGCTCCGGGGGGCGGTCTGTGGCGTCAGTCGTCTGCTCATCATCGGAGTGCACCGTCACGATCGGTGTGCCTTCCGATACCTTATCTCCGACCCTGACCAGGACTTCTTGGATCACACCGGTATGAGGTGATGGCACGTCCATGGTAGCTTTGTCGCTTTCCAGTGTGACCAAGGGATCTTCGACGTTTACCCGATCCCCAGGTGCGATCAACACTTCGATCACGTCCACATCGACAAAGTCTCCAATGTCTGGAATATTCACTTCAACTAAATTGGTCATCCTTTAAATCAACTAAGTCATGAACAGAATTAACTGACAGATTCGGTCGATTCCCATGGCCTTTGTCTACAGCAACAAACGTCTGGCGTCAGCCAAAGACTGGCACAAATGGCTCATGAAACGGGCAGCCTCCGCACCATCGATCACACGATGGTCATAGGAGAGATCCAAGGGCAGTATTAGTCGTGGGACAAACTCATGACCGTTCCATACTGGGGTTGTCTTCGCACGCGTTACACCGAGGATTGCTACTTCGGGGGTATTGACGATGGGTGTAAACGCGCTTCCACCTATTCCTCCCACACTTGAAATACTGATACAACCGCCCTGCATATCGCCAGGGGCAAGTTTTCCGTCTCTCGCCCGTGCGCTCACCTGTCCCATTTCATCGGCAAGCTCCAGAACGCCTTTCTGGTCCACGTCGCGAAACACCGGCACCACAAGTCCTTTCGGGGTATCAACCGCAATACCGATATGGAAATATTTCTTGAAAACCAAACCCTGGCCGTCCGGGGTGAGTGACGTATTGAAATTTGGGAACGTCTTAAGTGCGGCCACGACTGCTTTCATTATGAATACCAACACGGTGACGCGTACCCCCTGCCTCCCTGCTTCCTCTTTTAGGGACTGACGAAATTCCTCTAACTCGGTGATGTCTGCCTCGTCGTGATGCGTTACATGTGGGACATTGAGCCAGGCGCGATGTAAATGCGCCCCCGAGATTTTCTTTATGCGCGACAGCTTTTCTGTCTCAACCTCACCAAACTTCGAGAAGTCAATTTCTGGGATTGGTGGAATACCGAGCCCGGATACAGGCTCTGTGGCGGCTCTTCCGCCTGTCAGCGCGGCTTTGATGAAGGTTTGAACATCTTCTTTGAGGATGCGGCCTTTATGGCCGGTGCCCCGGATCTGGTTCAGTTCTGCCCCGAGTTCGCGAGCGAACCGTCGTACCCCTGGGCTGGCATGCGGTGTTGCCTCTCCGGCTCTCTCAACCGGGGGTGGCAAGCTGGAAGGCGGGGCGTGGGCAGTGCGTGCTGGGATCGGCTGAGCCTTGGGTTGGGGCAGCTCAGTCGGTTCTTTGGAGGTTTTTTGGGCAGCGGCGGCGCTGAGCTTCGGCTGATCCGGTGCAGGTGGGCTAGATTGCGACTGTGTATCGATTGCCGCAGTAGATGACTTGGGTTCCATCAACAGAATGAGAGAGCCCTCGGAGACCTTGTCACCGACTTGAGTCTTGACCTCTGTTACAACCCCTGCATTAGGGGCTGGTACATCCATCGTTGCCTTGTCGCTCTCTAAAGTGATGAGCGAATCTTCGGCTGCAATAACATCGCCCGGTTTAACCAGCACCTCGATGACGTCCACATCACTAAAGTCACCGAGATCCGGTACCAATACCTCCTTGACTGCGGGCATTACGCTTCGCTCCGAATCGCTACGGTGAGCGGTGATTGTAGGACTTCCCTTACTGAAAAGAGATCAGGCACGTCAAATTGACCTGGGGTTAGGTTTATCCGGATCAATTGGATATTTCTTTATCGCTTGCGTCACTGTTGATAACGCTATCACATCATCATCTGCCAGCGCCTTCAATGCCGCGACGCTGATATAAAAGCGATTCACTTCGAAAAACTTGCGCAATTGATCGCGCGTGTCACTTCTACCAAAGCCGTCCGTACCCAGCACTACGTAGCGTCTTGGAACGAACTCCCGGATCTGATCGGGGTACGCTCTAATATAATCGGTCGCGGCGACAACAGGACCATCGCGCCCTTCCAAGCAGTCCTCAATGTAACTGACTCGGGGGGATTGTTCTGGGTGAAGTAGATTGTATCGGGCGACGTCGGCACCTTGACGGCCTAGCTGGTTGAAGCTTGTTACGCTCCAGATATCTGCTGACACACGAAAGTCTTTCTGTAGCAGATCTGCTGCAGCAATGACTTCGCGCAGGATAGTTCCGCAACCAAATAACTGCACCCGTGGGTTACTCTTGCTGCCGTGTCCTTTTCGGAATAAATACATCCCTTTTAGGATTCCCTGCTCAACTCCTTTAGGTAACGCTGGGTGCGGATAGTTTTCGTTCATTGTGGTGATGTAGTAGTACACATTCTCCTGTTGCTCGAACATGCGCCGCAATCCGTCTTGAATAATCACCGCTAATTCGTAGGCGTATGTTGGGTCGTAGCTGACACAGTTCGGGATAGTAGAGGCAAGTACATGACTATGCCCGTCCTGGTGCTGCAACCCTTCTCCTGCCAAGGTCGTGCGTCCGGCAGTTCCGCCGATTAGGAATCCCCGTGCCTGTATATCTCCTGCGGCCCAAGCTAAATCGCCGACACGCTGGAATCCAAACATAGAGTAGAATATATAGAACGGAACCATATTTACCCCGTGGTTGCTACTGGTGGTCCCGGCTGCCATCCAAGAACAAAAGGCACCGGCTTCGTTAATGCCTTCCTGCAATACCTGTCCCTTCTGATCCTCGCGATAGAACATCAATTGATCGGCGTCTTCCGGCTGGTACAACTGCCCTGCGGGAGAATAGATACCGAGCTGCCGGAACATTCCCTCCATACCGAATGTACGCGACTCGTCGGGTACGATAGGCACAATATACTTACCGATGTTCTTGTCGCGGGTAAGTGCGGTCAGAATTCGGACAAAGGCCATAGTCGTTGAAATTTCACGATCACCAGTGTCCTTTAGCTGTGTTTCAAAGGCGTTCAAGTCGGGCACATCCAGGGGCTCAGCACGCATGTTGCGCGCCGGAAGGTAGCCACCGAGTTCCTGGCGACTCTGGTGCAGGTATTGCATCTCAGGACTGTCGCTAGGAGGGTGATAGAAGGGTGCGTCAGCGACCTCGTCGTCAGATAGCGGAATATTGAACCGATCGCGAAAGGCAATCAGCGCATCCTCTCCCATTTTTTTCTGCTGGTGAGTAATATTTTGCCCTTCGCCTGCCTCGCCCATGCCGTATCCCTTGACGGTTTTCGCCAAGATTACAGTGGGTTGACACTGATGATTAACCGCGGCAGCGTAGGCCGCGTATACCTTATGAGGATCATGACCGCCACGGTTAAGCCTCCAAATATCTTCGTCGGTCATGTTTGCAACCAATGCCTTGAGCTCCGGATACTTTCCGAAGAAATATTCTCTGGTGTAGGCGCCACCCTTAGCCTTAAATGCCTGGTATTCCCCGTCAACGGCCTCTTCCATGCGTTGGCGTAACAGTCCTTTGGTGTCCCGCATTAGCAATGGGTCCCAATAGGAGCCCCAGATGACTTTGATCACATTCCACCCGGCACCACGAAATTCGCCTTCAAGTTCTTGAATAATTTTGCCGTTTCCCCGGACCGGCCCATCTAGGCGCTGCAAATTGCAATTGACGACAAAAATTAGGTTGTCGAGTTTTTCACGTCCGGCTAGGGAGATCGCACCCTTTGATTCTGGCTCGTCCATTTCGCCGTCACCGACAAACGCCCACACCTTGCGCTTATCCGCGTTGATGATCTCGCGGTTGTGTAGGTACTTCATGAAGCGTGCCTGATAGATGGCCATGATCGGACCCAGCCCCATCGAAACAGTTGGAAATTGCCAAAAACTCGGCATTAGCCATGGGTGTGGGTAAGAGGATAGACCTTCGCCCTCGACTTCTTGTCGGAAGTTGGCGAGCTGCTTTTCGGTGATACGCCCCTCGAGAAATGCGCGCGCGTAGATTCCCGGAGCCGAGTGTCCCTGAATGAAAAGCAGGTCACCACCATGGTCGTCGCTGGGGGCGTGCCAGAAGTGATTGAACCCCACATCATATAACGTTGCTGAAGAAGCGAAACTTGCGATGTGGCCACCGAGTTCTGTGGATATACGGTTAGCTCGAACCACGGTAGCCAGCGCGTTCCAGCGGATTAGCGAGCGAATTCGCCATTCCATAGCCGCATCCCCCGGACTGCGCTGTTCTTGCCCGGCGGGGATAGTATTGAGGTATGCGGTGTTTGGGCTGAACGGCACATAACTGCCTGAGCGACGTGCAGCGTCAATGAGATGCTCTAGTAGATAATGTGCCCGGTCTGGACCCTCGCGATCCAGTACCGCCGTCAATGCATCCAGCCACTCTTGCGTCTCAACTGGATCGATGTCGATGGCGCTGGGGAGTTGTGACATACCTTTGGACCTTTGCTGTGTGTGAGCAGCTTAAAAAACGATTAACTAGATGGGTATATGAACTTCATTCCTACTAAATTGTCAGTGTTAATCCCAGAGGTTCGAACCTTTCCAGTCGGCTAGGCCGGGGTCTCAATATCGATCGTAAAGAGGCAAACTTGGTGATTTTTCTGAGGAGCCTGCCGCTAACTGGGCGCTGCGCTTTCCCAATCCAATATGTCTTTAGCTTGTAGATCTGCATGGTAAGACGAACGTACTAGAGGACCCGATGCTACGTGGGAAAACCCCATTTCGTAACCAGCATCACGGAGTTCGCTAAACTCGGTCGGTGTTACATATCGGGCAACCGGTAAGTGGTGCACACTTGGTTGCAGGTACTGCCCCAGGGTGAGCATTTCGCAATCGTGCTGTCGAAGATCCTCCATGACTTGTTTGACCTCATCAAGTTCTTCACCTAGTCCTAGCATGAGGCCCGACTTGGTAGGGATCCCCGGATGCTTGGGCTTGAACAGTTTGAGTAGATTCAGTGACCACTGGTAGTCAGATCCAGGACGCGCCTGACGGTACAGTCGTGGCACTGTCTCTAGATTATGATTGAACACATCGGGAGGAGATTTGGCCAGTATTTCCAGGGCAACTTCCATCCGTCCACGAAAGTCCGGTACCAAAATCTCGATCTGCGTTTGTTTGTTGAGACGCCGCACTTCGCTGATACACTGAACGAAATGCTGTGCGCCCCCATCTCGTAAATCGTCACGATCCACCGACGTAATCACTACATAGCGCAATCCCATGGCGTGAATGGTTTGGGCCAAGTTTCGCGGCTCGTTTTGATCCAACGGGTTTGGCCGGCCGTGAGCAACATCACAGAACGGGCATCTGCGGGTGCATATGTCCCCCATGATCATGAACGTTGCAGTGCCACGTCCAAAACATTCCGGAAGGTTGGGGCAAGAGGCTTCTTCGCACACCGTGTGGAGATTGTGCCTACGTAAGGTATCCTTAAGTCGTTTAATGTTGCCGTTTGTCGGCAGTCTCACCCGAATCCAATCGGGTTTTGGTAGTCGCTTTGTGGTCGGCACCACCTTAATCGGGATGCGAGAGACTTTGTCTGCACCGCGGAGTTTCACTCCGGTCACAATAGGTTTGGGTCTGGCGGTTGGGCGGACGGACATAGAGAAGCTCGTACTGTGCTATCAATCGATGTAACTATTTACATAGTAATTATACTTGATCGTGTTACATAGTAATTATACTTGATCGTGGCCCTACCGTTGTGATCTTCGCAAGGCGTGGTATACCGCGCTTTTGCTAGTATTCAAGGTCCTGAAACCGCCATTGGATGTAGTATTCTCGGCGAGGTCAATACCCGCTTCAAGTACGCGCCGGTATAGGAGTTAGCGTTTTCTGCAAGTTCTTCCGGGACACCTTGAGCCACTATTGTGCCTCCGTCGTCGCCCCCTTCGGGGCCAAGGTCTATGATCCAATCCGCGGTCTTGATCACGTCTAAATTGTGCTCGATGACTACAACAGTGTTGCCGTGATCACGCAGATGGTGCAACACGGTCAATAGTTGCTTGATATCATGGAAATGCAATCCCGTCGTAGGTTCATCAAGTATATAGAGAGTTTTGCCGGTGTCGCGCTTGGACAGTTCGCGGGCAAGTTTTATGCGTTGTGCCTCGCCTCCGGATAACGTCGTTGCACTTTGTCCTAGCTGGACATAACCCAAACCTACATCCAGCAGCGTGGTAAGCTTGCGTTTGATTATGGGGATTGCACTGAAGAATTCGGAGCCTTCCTCTACGGTCATCGCAAGCACTTCGTTGATGGTCTTGCCTTTGTAACGAATATCCAAGGTCTCGCGGTTGTAGCGCGTCCCTTCACATAGGTCACACGGTACGTAGATATCCGGCAGGAAATGCATTTCTACCTTGATAAGTCCGTCACCCTGGCAAGCCTCGCAGCGTCCGCCACGTACGTTGAACGAAAAACGTCCCGCCTTGTATCCACGAGCGCGGGCTTCTGGGGTTGCTGCATAAAGATCTCTAATCGGAGTGAATAACCCCGTATAGGTCGCAGGGTTGGAGCGTGGTGTGCGACCTATAGGACTCTGGTCAATATCGATCACTTTATCGAAGTATTGCATCCCTTCTATCGCTTGATACGGTGCGGGCTCGTCCTTGGCGCTGTAGAGATGACGTGCAATGGCGCGGTATAGGGTGTCGTTGATGAGGGTAGATTTGCCAGAGCCAGACACACCGGTGATACAGGTGAACAAGCCCAGTGGAATAGATGCGTCGAGGTGACGTAAATTGTGGCCGCTCGCGCCCCTTATAGTCAGATGCAGGTCCGGGTCTGCGGGCGTTCGTAGCGAAGGCGTTGGAATCTGTTTGCTACGGGAGAGGTATTGACCTGTGAGTGAATGCGGATCGGATTCAATTTGCTCTGGTCGTCCTTGGGCGACCACTTTGCCTCCGTGGATGCCAGCGCCGGGGCCTAGGTCCACTACATGATCCGCACTGCGAATAGCCTCTTCATCATGTTCCACCACGATGACGGTGTTGCCCAGATCACGCAAACGATACAGCGTGTCCAATAGACGTCCATTGTCGCGTTGGTGCAAACCTATAGAGGGCTCATCGAGGATGTACATTACGCCTACCAGACCAGAGCCAATCTGGGATGCGAGACGAATACGTTGAGCCTCGCCCCCAGATAGAGTCTCCGCGGAGCGATCTAACGTTAGGTACTCCAAGCCCACATTCACAAGGAAACCAAGTCGTTGCAGGATTTCATTGACGATCTTTGAGGCGATTGCCGCTCGTGTGCCATCCAGTTGCAAGTTTCTTAGGAGCTCAAGGGCTTTTCCAACCGGCAGGGAGGCAACATCGCTAATAGCTTTTCCCTCAATGAACACGTTCCTCGATCCTTGACGTAGACGTGAACCTTTGCAGGTTGTACATGGTTGCAAGCTAATAAACCTCGCGAGCTCCTCGCGCACACTGCTTGACTCGGTGTCTTTGTAGCGTCGCTCAATGTTGGGTATTACCCCTTCAAAGGTGTGCCTGCGCCGTGGGCCGCGACCGTGTTGACTGAGATAGGTAAAGGAAATCAAGTCACCATCACTGCCGTAAAGTATGGCGTCGCGCACTTTCTCTGGTAGTTCGCTAAACGGCGTGTTGACGTCGAATCGATAGTGCCGCGCAAGGCATTCCAGCAGATTGAAGTAGAATGCATTGCGCCGGTCCCACCCAGGGATGGCGCCAGCGGCAAGGCTCAGGCTGGGATCACGGATGACTCTACCGGGGTCGAAAAACTGACGAACACCAAGACCGTCGCATTCCTCGCAGGCCCCGGCTGGATTATTGAACGAGAATATCCTTGGCTCCAGCTCGCTTAGACTATAGCCGCAATGCGGGCATGAGTACTTTGCGGAAAATAGCAGTTCTTGATTTTTGGACTGATCCTCAGATGCGAACACAACTACTCGGGCCAGTCCGTCTGCTATCGCCAGCGCGGTTTCAAATGATTCCGCGAGTCGTTGCTCATGACCCGGCTTAACTACAATCCGATCTACTACAATTTCTATAGTATGTTTTAAATTTCGTTCCAGGGGTAACGCCTGGTCTAGCTCGATCACGGTGCCATCAATGCGGGCACGCACAAATCCTTGGGCACGAAATCGGTCCAGAATCTGATGATGTTCGCCTTTGCGGTCCTGCACTACCGGGCTCAGCAAAATAATCCGTGAATGCTCGGGTAGATCCATCACCTGATCAACCATTTGGCTGACAGTCTGCGCGTTTAGGCTGGCGCCATGAGTGGGGCAACGGGGTTCACCCACTCGGGAAAACAACAAACGTAGGTAGTCGTAGATTTCAGTTACTGTGCCGACCGTTGATCTTGGGTTATGGGATGTTGCTTTTTGCTCTATGGATATGGCCGGTGAAAGTCCTTCGATGAGCTCTACATCTGGTTTTTCCATAATCGAGAGAAACTGTCTGGCGTACGACGACAAAGATTCGACGTAGCGTCGTTGACCTTCTGCATAGATGGTGTCGAACGCGAGGGAGGATTTCCCAGAACCCGACAGGCCGGTGATGACGATCAGCTTATTGCGCGGCAGATCGAGATCAATATTGTCGAGGTTGTGAGTGCGTGCCCCTCGAATACGGATGGTTTCCATTCTGCGTTTCCAAAAACTCGAACCAACCCGGTACTATACGCTGCTTAGGTTTTGTGACGCAAAGTGGAGTGGCATTTGGACCGTTTCAGTCCGGTATCGGCTAACCTTATCTAGGGCGACTACCGTTGCACCGCTTGAACAACGCGCCAACATTGGCAGGAGTTGGGCACCAGCACCAACGGAAATCGGGAGTCATGGGCCGACAGTGGCATTACGGTGGTGACAAAATCGAGCACGGGTTAAGATTTGGCTTCTGGACCAGGACGGTCCAAACATCCACTGGAGGAGAAAGGAATGGCGAGAGGCGTAAACAAAGCAATTTTGGTCGGTCATTTGGGTCGCGATCCTGAAGTTCGATACTCGTCCAACGGTAGTGCCATCGCGAATGTAAACATAGCAACCACGGAAAGCTGGAAGGATAAACAAACCGGAGAACGTCAGGAGCGAACCGAGTGGCATCGGATCGTATTCTTCGGCAGGCTGGCAGAAATCGCCAGTGAATACCTGAAGAAGGGCTCGCAGGTATATGTCGAAGGACGCTTGCAGACCCGTAAATGGCAGGACAAAGAGGGCGCGGATCGTTACACAACTGAGATCGTTGCGGCTGAGATGCAGATGCTGGGTGGACGTGGATCCGCGGCAGGTAGTGAACCTGCTTACGATCAGCATGAACAGTCGGCGCCTAGCGCGACCCGGGGGAAGGGTAGTGAGAATGCGGCGAGTGCCGTGGACGATTTCGATGACGACATTCCCTTCTAGCCGTTAGGGTTCGCAATCATGCGAGCACAGCGCACTTGATCGTCCGAGATCCAACGCGTGGGCTGGACTGGAGTGCCTCTGCTCGAGATGGGCTTGGCGACAGATCTGCCAACTCTGTGCATGATCGCTGGCAGCGCATTGCCTGCGCCCCGGAAGATAGTTACACCTTGGCAGATGCATCGTTGCTTATTGCTGCCGAGGAATATCCAAATTTGAACCCCACGGCATATGTTAAGAAATTGGATCAACTGGCGGCGCGAGTCTCCGAAAGGATCGGGAGTAATGCTGGGGCGGAGGAGACCGTTGCCGCAATGAATCGGGTGATATTTGAAGAGGAGGGCTTCAGCGGCAATACGGTGGACTATTACGATCCCCGCAATAGCTACTTGAACGAAGTGCTGGATCGGAAATTGGGGATTCCGATCACATTATCGGTGGTATATATGGAAACGGGTACAAGAGTGGGTTTGCCAATCGCCGGAGTCGGTTTCCCAGGCCATTTTTTGGTGAAATGCACCACGGGCGATGACCACCTAATTCTCGATCCATATGCAGGGGGCAGCGCGCTTAGCGCCGAGGAACTCGATCAGCGGTTGCGACAGGTATATGGGGAGGTTGCTCCGTCCGTGACTCAGAGTCCTGAGTTGTTGGCCCCAGCCACCAAGAAGCAGATTCTTCTGCGTATGCTTCGCAATCTAAAGAACATTTTTGGTTCCCGTGACGAAGATCGACGCGTGCTTGAATTACTCAATAAGATTCTGGAATTACATCCAAATTCGCTAGAAGAACTCCGTGAGCGCGCGACTTTGTACGAACGATTTGAATGCTATCGCTCCGCACTCAAAGATCTTGAGCGGTGCCGCGATCTTGCCGGGGCCGGGGGTGACAATGAAACACAGGATGTCCTGAGACGACTAAGAACTGTGCTGTCGTCTTACCACTAAGTTGACCTGAGAGTATCGATTATCGTCTGCTGTCACGACGAAAGGCATCCTTGGCGCGCATTTTCGCAGAGATAAACTCTCTGTGGGGTATATAGAGTAGCCCGCCAACCTTGCGTAACAAGTGGCGCTCGTGTTTGTCCAGCCGGTCATCAGCGTATGCAACTCGCCACATGTGTTCAATGATCTTGATTTTCTCTTCCATAGGCCAGCGCTCATTTATAAGAGATGTGAATCCATGAAGACTCGTCGCTGATCTGGATTGTTCATCTGCTAATTCTAGAAGGACATCGGTGTCTGACTGGCCCAGGTTGAATGTAGCTTTAATAGCGTTCGCAATTTCTTGTATTTCCTCATTATCCATTGAATAGTCAGCGCGAGAGACCTCCAGTAGCAAGGCTGCGGTAGCAAGTTGCAGCTGGTGCTCTGAAGGGCCTGCGGCTGTGGCTTGTTGCACGATATGCTTTTCGAAGAATTGTGTAATAGACCTTATCATTTGTGCGGTATCGGCTCACTGAATCATCATGACGGGTTGTCTCGACAAATCTCAATGACTTTGCTCCCATGTTTTTTGACGTCTTGATAGCGAAAGCATTTCACAATGTGGTCATTAACTAGACCGATTGCTTGCATGTATGCATAGCAAATCGTAGAACCGACGAATTTGAACCCGCGTCGCTTTAAATCCTTACTCAATGCATCGGATAGCTCTGTTCGTGGCGGAATCTCGTTTGCGTCTGTCCAGTGGTTCTGCAAGGGACTATTGTCAACAAAGCTCCAAAGGTAGCGAGAGAAGCCTTGATATTCCTGTTGTAGCTCAAGGAAACATTGGGCGTTGGTAACTGCGGAGGCGATCTTGAGTCTGTTTCGAACTAAGCCTGGATTCTTTAACAATGAACCGATTTTCTTAGTGGAATAACGAGCCACCTTTTGCGGGTCGAAGTCGTCGAATGCTTCTCGGTAGCTCTCGCGTTTGTTCAGAATGGTAGACCAGCTTAAGCCAGCTTGAGCCCCTTCGAGAATGAGGAACTCGAATAACTTTTGATCGTCGTTGACCGGTACCCCCCATTCTTGGTCATGATATTCAATGTATTGCGGACTGCCATTCGCCCAATAGCAACGCTTAACCTTCATTACTAAACTCTCTCCACTGCCAGAGCATAGTGTACTATCAGCGCCAAAGTACTGCAGCGTGGATGATGACTATGGGGGGGGTTAACAGCACATCTGGGAGTGCATTATTCAAGAGTGGCTTTTTTCGGCGAAGTAAGAGATCGAGTGAGACACATCCTCTATTTGTTGCCACCAACTTCAGTAGACAGCGTGAATTTCGAGCCGAGACAGGCGCTGCCGAAGTTGCAGGTCGGGATAAAATAATTGGGACTCTGGAAGAGACTAGAGGCCGGGGTAAAACAGCCTGCGCTGCCGGATCAGATGGCAGCACTTGGCATTTCTGGCAGTATGGGTGCAGGGATCAAGCGGCTGTTCATGACCCATCCGCCACTGGAGGAGCGAATTGCCGCGCTGCGCCGGAGCCTGTGAGAACGGCACTGCCAAATTAGTGCGCGCTGGGTCTGTAGACAATGCCGAGAACAAGACCCTTGCGTTCGGTCTTGAACTCGTTCAGCTCCGCCTTTATTGGCGCCGAACCTATGGGGTTTGAGCGAAATCCCCCACTTTCATCTTCCGCTTTGAGCTGCCAATAGCGGATTCCCGCTGTAGCGTAGAAATTGCGGTTGATACGAAACTCGGCACCGATCTCGGCATTAATGCCAGTGCCCCGTCCTGAGTGACTGAAACTTGGGTCCTTTCTTAAGTCTGCACGCAGAAAATGGACATCCTGACTGCTCAGATCCGCGATTGGGGTATAGGCGAGTTGGCCGTGGAGTTTGACCCGATGGTTGAGCTGTAGATAGCCATCAGCGCCAACGAAGAGCGATCGCCACTTCGCTTCGTTGGAAATTGCATTGTCGCCGACAAAGCCGACAAATCCTGCTGGCTGGCACAATACGTTTGGTGCCGTGCAGGTGAGCTGCTCGACACCTTGAGCGATATACCGTTCCGTCCACCGTTGGTAGGTTGCAAACAGATTGAGTCCCTTCATTTGATCGGTGCTACGCACTATCGCCCTACCAAACGTCAGATTCACGTAATCTAGATCATCGCCATCTACATCACTGCGTGTGCGTGAAAATCGATGTTGTCCTCCGACCGTTGTGCCGAAAAAGTCTGCGCCTAGTGCGCTTAGAAAGTCATCGTCGGTCAATATGCCGTCGTCTATATCGCCTTTGCCATAGGCAATTGCTAGGAAAAACTGTCGTGGTAGTTCTACATTTCCATTTATCTCAAGGACGTTGCTCCTGAGGTTTTTGTAAGTCAACTTGGAACTGGGATCGCCGAGAAGGGTGCTGATTGCGGATGCGTTTTGACTCCACGTGCTTTCACCGTCGCTCATCCAAACCTTGGCGCCAATGCTATAGCG